>JAGYOT010000226.1 GCA_018399455.1 Desulfobacterales bacterium | reverse complement strand
GTTTTTCCGTTTCTGGCCGCCACAGTCATCATCCTGCTGATTCCGGCCTCTGCGCCCCTGATGGCCATGTTCATGCTGGGCAACATTTTCCGCGAGTCCAGGGTGGTGGAGCGGTTAAACCATGCGGCGCAGAACGAACTCATGAATATCGCCACCATATTCCTTGGCCTCCCGGTGGGGGCGACCATGAATGCGGAACAGTTTCTCCGGCCGGATGTTATTTTCATTTTTGTTCTGGGTCTAATCGCCTTTATGACCAGTACGGCCAGCGGGGTGCTGATTGCCAGATTCATGAACCTCTTTCTGAGGGAAGGCAAAAAGATCAACCCGCTTGTGGGCGCCGCGGGCGTGTCGGCTGTTCCCATGGCGGCCCGGGTGGTCCATTCCGTGGGTGCCAGCGAAGACAAGAAGAACTATCTTCTCATGCACGCCATGGGGCCTAATGTCGCAGGCGTTATTGGTACGGTTATCGCTGCAGGAATCTTTCTAAGTCTGATCTGACCTGACCTGACCGGGACAGCCGTTTCATTAAAAAGGATAGATCTATGAAATTAAGCAACGACAAAACAACGAATCTCAAAGACGCCGTCAATGAATTTTTGTTTGAGGGCGCTCATATATCCATAGGCGGATTCACGGCAAACAGAAATCCCATGGCTGCCGTGCACGAAATCATTAGATCCGGAATAAAACGGCTTCATCTCTATGTTCATTCCAATGGACAGGGCGTGGATGAGCTTATCGGCGCAGACTGTGTGTCGGCTGTTGAGATCGCCTACGGAGGGAACGGCCGGTTTGCGCCTACCTGTGTCAGGTTTCGAAAAGCTGTAGAACAGGGGACCCTTGCTGTCGAGGATTACACCAATTATCAGATGAACCTGCGTTTTCTGGCCGGTGCCATGGGTATTCCCTTTCTGCCCTGCCATTCCGCCCTGGGCACGGATATTATTAACAAATGGGGATTTTCCAAACAGAGGCGGGCAGGCGATCCCCGTCTTCCCGACGAGAAGCTGAGGGTTATGGACAATCCCTTCGGCCAGTGGGCGGATAGCTCAAAAGTCGTCCTGGTCCCGGCTGTCAATCCGGACGTCACCTTTCTTCATGTGCAGGAAGCGGACAGTCAGGGTAACTGCAGAATTATGGGGCTTTGTTTTGGCGACGTGGAACAGGCCAAAGCCGCCAAACGATTGGTGGTGACCTGCGAAAAACTGGTGGATACCAATGTTATGCGCAGACATCCGGAAAAGAATCAGATTCCGGGAATTTATGTGGATGCCGTCATCCAGGTGTCCTACGGTGCCTATCCCACCGCCTGTTATGGCTGTTACGACTATGATCCGGCCTATCTCAACGAGTATTTTCGGGATGCAAAAGAGGATTCGGAAAACAGGAATAACCGGCAGCGCTATGTCTACGGGCTGCATTCGCACCAGGAACTTCTCGATCTGATCGGAGAAGAACGGCTAAGGCTTATTAAGGCAGATCCTGAAACCGGCTATGCCTGCAACCTGCAACGTGTTTAGATGGAGGCGCTATGGATTATACCCCCAGAGAGATGATGGCCATAATAGCCGCCCGGGAAATAGAGGACGGGACAATTGTGTTTTGCGGTACCGGAATGTCAATGCTTGCGGCGATCGCCGCCAAAAAGATAACCTCGCCCCGGTCGGTAATCTTTTTTGAAACCGGCTCCATCGATGCTTGTCTTGAGGAAATTCCCCTGGCTGTCGCTGATCCCAGGGTAATGTACGGCGCATCCTCTTTCAGCAGCATGCTTGATGCTTTTGCCGTTATGCAGAACCGCATAACCGGCCGGCATGTGGTCGGCATCCTGGGAGCAGGGCAGGTGGACAAGTTCGGCAACCTGAACACGACCTGTATTGGCGCCTACGACCGTCCCCGTACCCGTTTTCCGGGAAGCGGAGGCGGAAGCGATGTGAGCTCGTTTGTGCCGAAAAGCGTTATATTTATGCAGCAGCAAAAAAGAAAATTCGTGAAAAAACTGGATTATCTGACAAGTCCGGGCTACCTGGACGGTCCCGGAAGCAGGGAAAAGGCAGGGTTGCCCTCCGGGGGGCCGTCAATGGTCATCACTAACATGGGCACCTTTCGGTTCGATGAAACAAGCAAGGAGATGTATGCCAACAGTATCTATCCGGGCGTGGAACCGGCACAAATACTTGATGCAATGGAGTTTGAAGTTGATTTCTCCCGGGCCCGGAAAGAAAATCCCCCTACCGTGAATGAGCTTTCTGTGCTACGCGAAAAATGTGATCCCTGCCGGCTTATCCTGGGCAGATAATCAAACCCGACACTTCCCGCTTTTTTTCTCCTCACTTTGCGCCTAAGCCGGGACTTTGGCTTATACCGCTAATTTTTTGGCCTGGATCGTTAGACATAAAAAATTAAATTTGTGTATTCTAATATTTTTAGTAGAAATAAATCGACCGGGCCGTTTACTGCCTCGGCCAATCATCAGAGGAAAAGGAGTTGACGCTCAATGCAGTTCAGAAAAAGACGATGGCTGTGTCCGGAAATATGGGGTTTTCTGGTTTGCCTGGCGGTCACGGGCCAGGCAATGGCCGCAGATGATTTCGTGCGGACCGAAGATGTAGTGGTCACCGCCACCAAAACCGACCATTCATTGGAGGATGTGCCGATTCAAACCGAACTGGTCACCCGGCAGGAAATTGAGGACAGGAAACTCAAGACCCTGCAGGAGGCCCTGGAGCTGATTCCCGGTCTTAAGATCGACATGAACGGGGGCTCCTGGGGCGACAAAGGCAAAGTCAGCATCCGGGGGCTTGAATCCAGGCACGTCCTGATCCTTGTGGACGGCCATCGTGTCTATGGCGGTCACGACGCCTCGGTGGACCTTGAGTCCTATCCGACGGAAATGATCGAGCGGATCGAGGTGGTCAAGGGGCCGGGCTCCGCTCTCTACGGCAGTGAGGCCATGGGCGGGGTCATCAATATTATTACGCGAAAGGCCGAAAAAGGAACGGATTTTTCCGCGTCAGCGGCTGCAGGCAGCCGCGGCACCCGGATCCTTGAAACGACCGGAAGCTGGAAAGAGGCCGGACTGGGATCGCTTTTGAGTTATACCTGTAAACATTCGGACGGGGTTGAGGCCGATTATGACGAATACGAGGAGCATGCGGTGCAGGGGACACTTGCCTATGAATTTTCGCCCCGGGCCGAAATCAGCCTGAAACCCTATTTCTCCGAGCACCGGATGGATTATGAGGATCGCATCCAGCAGCGCATTGGCTTGAATCCGTCACTGCAATGGGAGCCGGACGATCTGTCCAGGCTTCGCTTGTGGGGCTCCTGGTTCAGCTACGACCATGAAAGCGAAGATGAGGAAACCGGGGAGACAGACACCGATTATACGCAGAATATGTATGAAGCGGAACTCAATTACAGCCGCTTGTTTTTTGACCGTCATCTTATGACCATGGGAACCCAGTTTGAGCGGGAAGAGCGGGACGACGAAGCAAAAGGCTATGACGCGGATGAAGATGTGCTGAGCTTCTTTTTTTCCGATGAGATCAATTTCCATCCCCTTGTTCTGGTGCTGGGCGTCCGAGCGGATGATCATGACGAGTGGGGAAGCGAGGTTACCCCGAAGCTTAATGCCGCCTTCGATCTAAGCGATTCACTCAAGCTCCGCGCATCCGTGGGCCGTGCGTTTAACGCGCCGACGCTGACAAAGCTCTATGGCCAGTGGCGCATGGGCCCTTATGAGGTCCAGCCCAACCCCGACCTGGAACCCGAGGAATCCTGGGGCGGAGACATTGGTGCCGACTGGCGTCCGACGGAAAATATTTCTTTCTCAGCCACACTGTTTCAAAACGAGGTGGACCACCTGATTGTCTCCCGCACAAGCCGGCAGGGGAGGCCTCCCTGGGATCTTTTGTGGGAGAACGTGGATGAAGCCAGGACCCGGGGGGTGGAGATCGGCACATCCATTGGGTTTGCTGAAAACCTGACGGCGGATCTGGGCTATACCTATCTGGATACGGAAAATCTTGACACCGGCAAGGAGCTGGAAGGGCAGCCCATGCACCAGATTGATATGAAGCTGGGCTGTTACTGGTCTTCCATGGGGTTGTCGGCCTTTCTTGAAGGGCAGTACCGGGGCAGGCGCTACGATGACGCGGAAAATGAGGAGCGGCTGGGCGGATATACCGTTTTCGATCTCGTTGTCAACAAGGACTTCGGAGACCGGTATCAGGCGTTTGTCCGGGCGGAAAACATTCTTGATAAAAAGGGAATCGAAGATGCCTACGATGTGGATGGCGCCGAATTTTTTGCCGGCCTTAACATGAGCTTCTGACCGTTGCCGGCCGGCAGGGGCCGACCACTGATTTGTCCGTCAATGGAAAAGGATGCGCCCAAGCCGGATATCCGGGTTTTTGCAACGCCACATAAACATAAGGAAACAAGAGGCAGCGATCAACAAATGGCGATACAGAAGATACAAAAGGCCTGCCGAAGGC
>JAGYOT010000225.1 GCA_018399455.1 Desulfobacterales bacterium | reverse complement strand
CCGCCCGAATCGGCATTCGGGTGGCAGGTAATGACATCCAGCTTTTTATTGTTTTTTCGGGCGGCCTTGAGCTGCATCCGGATGTTTAGGGCCACGCCGTTGGTTTCATGGAAGGTGTCCGTAAAGAGTGCGATCCGGCATTTCCCGGATTTAAAGGGCGGGTTTTCCCCGAGGCAGTGGCAGTGGCAGGTATCGGCAAACCGGCGGTCCTTGGTAAACATGCGATAGGCCATGAAATAGGGGGCAAGGAGGCTGTAGACCGAACCGGCGGAGCCGATGGTCTGAAATATATTAAACAAACGGGCCTGAGAAAGGCTGCCCAGGGTGGAATTGGCGAGATTGCGCATGATTTCCTCGGAAACCTCGTTGACAAAATGGAACCAGATCTCCTCCTTTTCCTGGCCAATTGCCCCGGGATTGCGCAGGATTTCCCGAAACCGTTTGTTTTTCGCCAGAAAGGCATGGCCCTTCTTCTGGATCAGGCCGATCATTCCGGGCGATTTTTCCGAAAAAAACGAGACCGGGTGGCGCCGGGTAATCAGAAAATCCTGCAGGCGGGTGAGAAGCCCCCTGTCCCGGCTTTTATCCGGAACGGTCAGCCCCCGGTCGATAAAACGCAGCAGGCTGTCACTGTTTACATACCTGTCGAGTTTGAAGGTGGACTTGTAATACTGGTAGGCGATGCCGTAAAGGTTGTGGGCCATGGTTTTGGGTGTTGAGGGCTTGCCTTTCGGCATGCTCTTTCCGTCAAGCAGGCCCTTGAAGAACTCCTCCTTGGTGCCGGCGCCGTCAACAAAGGTATACATCCGGGCGATGTTCAGAGAGGAGTGGTCGTCTGAGCCGCCGGTGAGGGTTTTGAGCCACGGCCGCTCCCCTACCGGGGACAGGTTGTGCTTGTCCGCCAACAGCTCGATGTCCCTGCGGCGGATATTTTTCAGGACAGAGGCCAGCACCCGGTTCTGGTAGTTGTCCCGGGCGCCGTTTAACTCAAAGTTGTTGAACAGCAGGAGCATTTTTTCAAAATGCGAAAGGGTGAGCTTGTGGTTGATGTCAAACAGGGGGTGGGCGAGCACATGGATGATGTTTTCCCGGTTGAGATAGGCCGTCAGCTCATAGACGCTCTCGCGCAGCCTGGAGATTGACTCGTGGTGGGCCTCCGTGATATCAAAGGCCAGCACATGCAGTTTGCATTTGTCTTCCGGAAAATACGTGGTGATCTCTTCACTGACAAATGCGTCCGGCAGGTGGGCGATTTCAAGGCTCCCCGCAATTGTGTTGTGGTCGCTGATCGTGACCAGATCCATACCCCGCTGCTTGGCTATCCGGTAGATTTTCATGGGCTGGGTAAAGCTTTCCGGGCAGCTCAGCTTCTGGAGGACCCAGTGCGAGGGGCGGTCCGAGTTTTTTGAATGGACGTGCAAATCCGCTTTAAGCCCTTGTTTGGCCATTATTCTGACTTCCTTTTTATGGGTTGACGATACAAAGCCATCTGTTAGATTATTCCCTTTCGGCTATGGTTAAAGCGCAGGATAAAGCCTGAATTTGACGCAAACGTGACGATGGGATTAAATTTTAGACAACAATGCCGGCCGGGGGTTGGATCAAATGCGGTATGAAGGCCCCATCTACCGGCCGCCCTCCGAGGCGGGAAGCCTTTTGATCCAGGCAACCGTGGGATGCCCCCACAATCAATGCACCTTTTGCATGGTCTATAAGAAAGGCCCCAAATACAGGGCCCGGCCTGCAGCGGAGGTCATCACGGATCTGGAAGCCGCAAGGGCAACGTACGGAAGCCGGGTGCAGACGTTTTTTTTCCCCGCGGGAAACACCATTGCCGCGCCCACCGACAGCCTTGAGCAAATATTTGAAGCGGCCGGCCGGATTTTTCCGGAACTCCGGCGCCTGACCGTGTATGGATCGGCCAAATACATCCTGGCAAAAGGGGAGACGGATCTCCGGCGCCTTGCCGCGGCCGGTCTTACTCGGGTTCACGTCGGTCTTGAAAGCGGCCATGACCGGATTTTGTCCGATATTCGGAAAGGGGCCTCCCGCAGTGAGCAGATCAGGGCCGGACAGCTCCTTAAAACGGCCGGCATTGAAAACAGCACCTATGTCATGCTGGGCATTGGCGGAAAATTCATGAGCGCGGCCCATGCCCTGGCCACGGCCACGGCCCTAAACGAAATCCTTCCGGAATACGTGCGGCTGAGAACCTTTGTGCCCAAGGCGGGCACACCCTTGCTTCACAAGGTGAAAAAAGGGTATTTTATCATGGCCGGGCCTCACGATATCCTGAGAGAAACCCGGCTTCTGCTGGAAAATCTGGATGCTGCCACAAGCCTTAGAAGCGACCACTACACCAACTACATCGACCTCTCAGGAGAGCTTCCGCAGGATAAAGACCGGCTGCTCCGTCAGATCGATGAGGCCCTGGAGCGCCCGGAAAACACGTTCCGCCCGTTTTTCGTCGGAACCGAGTAGCAGGGCCTGTTCCTTTGCGCCTCAACCGAGCCGTCCGATGCGGATCAGCCCGACATATCGGCCCACAACCCGAATTTTGGCGCAGGCCTTCCCGGAAAAACGAATGGGTGGATAGGCGGGGTTGGCCGAATGAAGGGATATGGATTTGGGGTTTTTCCGAAAGATTTTTAACGTCGCCTCAGGAAGGACGCCTTCAACCACCACCGCCGCAATGTCGCCGCTTTCCACATCCGGCTGGGGGCGGATAACGGCAAGGTCGCCGTCCCGGATATGGCTCCCGATCATCGAATCCCCCGCCACGCGAAGGGCAAAGCAGTTTTCATCGCCGTAAAGCAGCGGATCCACGGGGATACATTCATCCGGGGGATCCCAGACATCCAGGGGGGCGGCGGCCGCAATCCGGCCTGCCACAGGCATGGTTATGGCCGCGTCTTCTTCAATCAGCCGCCAGGAGCGTTTTTTGCCAGGCATCGAGCGGATATAGCCCTTGTTTTCAAGAACCCCCAGGATTCGGTGAACTCCGGCCGGCCCGGCAAGTCCCAGGATGTTGCACAGCTCTCTGACTGTGGGCGAGACTCCGTTTTTCCGCTGATAACCGCGAATCGCCTCAAGCACGCTTTTTTGCCGGAATGTCAGTTCCACAGCAGATCTACCGGGCTCTTTACCCCCTGGCCCCCACGGTTTAAGACATGGGTGTAGATCATGGTCGTTGCTTTATGGCCCAAAAGCTCCTGAACCGTTCGGATATCGTAGCCGGCTTCCAGAAGATGGGTGGCAAAGCTGTGCCGCAAGGCATGGCAATTGCCGGTTTTAGGAATTTCAGCGCTTCTGACGGCCTGCTTGATGGCCCGCTGGATAACGGATTCCGCGATATGGTGGCGCCGTTCGACGCCGGTTCTCGGATCGATGGCGCGTTCTGTCGCCGGAAATACGTACTGCCATGCCCAGCTCCGGTCTGCATTGTTGTATTTCCGTTCAAGGGCAAAGGGCAAATAAACCGAACCGAAGCCGGAATTTAAATCCCTCTGGTGAATATCCTTGACCTTCACAAGATGAAGCCGCAATGGCTCGACCGCAATTTCGGGCAGCATGGTGACACAGTCCTTATTGCCCTTGCCGCTTCTTACGGTAATCTGGCGATACCCGAAATCAACATCCTTGACGCGCAGGCGTACACATTCCATAACTCTTAACCCGGCGCCGTACATAAGCTGTGCCATTATCCATTTATAACCCTCCAGCTGGTTAATAATCATTTTGATTTCCGGTTTGGTGAAAACAACCGGCACTTTTTTGGGCTTTTTGGCCTGTTCGACATTATCCAGTTCGCCGAATTCAGCTCCCAAAACATTGCGGTACAGGAATAACAGGGCGTTAAACGCCTGATTCTGGGTTGAAGCGGCTACGTTTCGATTGACTGCCAGATGTGACAAAAACGCACTGATTTCAGCCTTGCCCATATCCTTGGGATGGGTTTTGTTGTGAAATAGAATGAATTGTCTGATCCAGCTGACATACGCTTCTTCCGTCCGAAGACTGTAATGCTTTTTGCGGATAAAGGCCCTGAACTGATCCAAAAGCTTGGGTTGAGCCATTTGGTCCCTCCGAATGATCTTGAAAATTGAAACATCCAAGCCAAAAAACGCATTATATGAACATTTGTTCATATAAGCAGTTCCTTATCACAACCCGCAATTTCATATCAAGCAAAAAGATTGAATATCACCTTTTTTGGTGGTAATATTCTCAAAAATCATAGCATATTTGATTATTCAGGCCTAACGGTCGTTTTATTAAGCGCCTGTTGGGGTTTCTAATCATTGGGGCTAAAAGATGCATCAATAGTGGTATCGCAATTGCGCGATATGAATTGCGTTTTCGGTAACTTTATAAATAAATCGGTGCTCATCGGTTATTCGCCTGGACCAGTAACCTGAAAGTGCATGCTTTAATGGTTCAGGTTTTCCAATACCCTCAAAAGGATTACGTTTAGTTTCCTTAATGAGGGCATTGATTCGGCGA
>JAGYOT010000224.1 GCA_018399455.1 Desulfobacterales bacterium | reverse complement strand
TTTCGGTTAAATCGCCGTGGATGATGACCAGACCCATGTAGGCCTTTTTGAACTTGATTTCATCCTGTTCAAAGGAACGGATTTCAACCGGAAAGATTCCGTAGCTTCTCGCCAGGTCCTGGATTTCCCGGGCTTCAGGGCCTGCCCCGGCTTGTTTGGGGTTCACATCATGGAACCGGTAATTGAAATATTCATTGGCGTGGATGCTGTACTCCTCCAGAAGGTCCCGGAGATAGCGCTGTGTGCTATTGTGAGGGGCCGGCAGGTCTTTCGTGAAAAACACCTTGATGGTAAGCGGCTCGGAAAGCGTGGAGACTGCTTCCCGGCTGGCTTTGGACAGGGAATAGATGTTGTCGGCCGTGAGATCAATGCGAAAAAAAAGCGTCATCCCCACGATGTTGATCAAAACAATGACCGCTAAATAAATCAGAAACTTGAAATGCGCTTCCACCCGGTTCATAGATCACTCCTTATTTTTTTTGCAGCAGCACCAGATACGTTCCATACAGGGCGACAACAATGACGCTGAAAAAATAAATCAGGTCCCTGGAGTCAATGATCCCTTTGGAAATGTTTGAAAAATGAAAATCAGCGCCCAGATATTGCAGGATGTCCAACACCGATTCCGGAAAGAAATACAGCATCTTGCTGATCAGTGTCAGAGTAAAGCAGATGGCCGCCCCCACGATAAAGGCCACGATCTGGTTATGGGTGATCGCAGACGAAAAAAGACCGATCGCGGTAAACGCTCCGCCCAGCAAAAGAGCGCCAAAGTAGCCGCCCACGACCGGTCCCCAGTCCAGCTGGCCCAAAAAGGCGATCGAGATGGGATAGGCGATGGTCGGTACCAGCAGTGCCGCTGTCATCAACAGGCCGGCCAGAAATTTTCCGAGAATGATGTCGGAAAATGTCAACGGCATAGTACGCAAGAGCTCATAGGAACCGCGGCTCAGTTCCTCGGCAAAGAGCCGCATGGCAATGGCCGGTACCACAAAGGAGAAAATCAGTGGCAGCAGGGTGAAAAAGCTGCGAAGGTTCGCCTGGTTGTAAAGAAAAAAGGTGGAAAAGAAAAACCACCCGGTAACAATCAAAAAGATGGTAATGACGATATAGGCGATCGGTGTGACGAAGTAGTCTTTGAGCTCCTTTTCCATTACATGGCTAAACTGTCTCATATCAGTTCTCCTTGTTGGCCTGTCGGGTAAGATCGTGGAAAATGGTTTCAAGGGTTTGGGCCTGCTGGGAGAATTCGAGAAGGATCCAGTCGGTGGCCTTGATTTGCTGATAGATGGCTTCGCGACGGTCGGCGTCGGAGCGGCAGGTAAGCCTGAGAAAGAGCCGAGCGTCGGTTTTTGAGCCGTCATGGCCTGTCTCATCAGGCTGCGGATGAACGGACTCAATGGCCTCAATACCCTCGATTGGCTTTAATACCTTGCGGACATCATCAAAAGCCGCATTGGCAAGGGTTAAATTGATGGTGATGGAGGGTTGGCCGGCAGACTGCTTGAGGATTTCCGTCTTTCCGTCGGCTACAATTCTGCCCCGGTTGATGATGACGATCCGATCGCATGTGGCTTCAGCCTCACTTAAAATATGGGTTGAGAAGATAACCGTTTTTTCTTCACCGATTTTGCGGATAATATTTCGAATTTCCATGATTTGGTTGGGGTCCAGGCCCTGGGTCGGCTCATCCAGAATCAGAATCTCAGGATCCCGCATCATGGCATGGGCCAGACCTACCCGCTGGTTCAAGCCCTTGGAGAGCTCGCCGATGGATTTGTGCATCACATGGCCAAGCCCGCACAATTCTGACAGGTCTTTAACCCGGGGCTGTCGTTCCCGGGGCGGGATGCTCCGGATTTTGGCCACGTAATTGAGATAGTCATAGACCAGCAGGTCTTTGTAGAAAGGCGAGGATTCCGGCAGGTAGCCGATCATCTGTTTGATTTCAAGCGGATGGTCGTCAATGTTGAGATCCTCGATTTCAATCGTGCCCGAAGAGGGACGGAAGTAGCCGGTCAGCATTTTCAGGGTTGTGGTTTTGCCCGCTCCGTTGGGCCCCAGCAGGCCAAGGATCTCGCCTTTGTGAATATCCAGAGAGATTCTGTCCACGGCACAGAAATGATCGTAGAACTTGGTCAGATTATCGACATGAATCATGCCCATCTCCTTTGAAATATAATAATTTGGGGAAAGGGGGTTGTTTATCCGCATCGTGCCGGATCGCTTTTAAACCATTGGCAAATCATCTAAAAGCAAAAGCAAGGATAAATGGTTCTAAGAAAGGTTAGTCCTCATAATGATCAAACTGTCAAGCGATACTGTTTACCATGTTTTGTTAATGCCGAAAATTAATGATTGCATTCGGATTTGTCAATATCATAATAGAGTTTTGCGAGCTTTGAATCCGCTCCGCCTCGACCGGTAAGGGAGGAGGGGGTTGACGGTTTTGTTCGGGTTTTACATAATAAATTGATATAACAAAAAAAGGATGTATATGCAGGAATTTGAACGCCTGGTTACTATTATGGAGACCCTGCGGGCGCCCGGCGGATGTCCCTGGGATGCGAAGCAGACCCACCAGAGCCTTGTCAAAAATCTGATTGAGGAAGCCTATGAGCTGGTAGATGCCATAGAGGCCGATGATGCCCAGGCTATGATGGAAGAACTGGGGGACGTTCTGCTGCAGGTGGTGTTTCACAGCACTCTGGCCAAAGAGGCCGACCGGTTCGATGTAAATGACGTGATCCGTCACCTGTGCGACAAATTGATTTACCGGCATCCCCATGTCTTTGGAGAAGGCCGGGTCAGCGGGGCTGATGAGGTGATTCGCAACTGGGACCGGCTGAAACGGCGGGAGGCCGGCAAAAAAGACCGGGACTCCATAATGTCCGGAATTCCGCGGTCCCTTCCGGCTTTGCTCTATGCCCTGAAAGTCCAGGCAACCGCCAGCCGGGTAGGGTTTGACTGGGAGGCCGCCGAAGCGGTATTTGACAAAATCGGTGAAGAAGTCCAGGAGCTGGTCGAAGCCTTTAAAACGGGAGAACCATCTGAAATTGAAAATGAGATCGGGGACCTGATGTTTTCCCTGGTCAATCTGGCCAGAAAGCTTGACCTGGACCCGGAGGTCACACTGGGGCGGGCCAGCCGTAAATTTGTGGACCGGTTTTACGCGATTGAATGTGCAGCCAGGGGAAACGGCAAGCGGTTATCGGAGATGCCGCTGGATGAAAAGGAGAGAGTCTGGCAGCGGGCAAAGGCGGATCAGCCCAACAAATAACAGGCAGTCCGGGGTGAATATAATGAAAATTTTGATTACCGGGGGGGCGGGCTACATTGGCAGTCATACCTGCCTGACGCTTCTGGAAGAAGGCCACGAGATCTGTGTCGTGGACAATCTGGTAAACAGCAAGGAGGCGCCCCTTGCAAGGGTACAGGAAATCACGGGTCGGCATCTCGATTTCCAACGCGTTGATCTGACCCAAAAGGAGCGCCTGCGTCGGGTCTTTGCGGCCCATTCATTTGAAGGGATCATTCATTTTGCGGGTCTTAAGGCGGTGGGTGAGTCAGCTGTGATGCCTCTGCCGTATTACCGGAACAACATCTGCGGGACTTTGGTACTGTTAGAGCTGATGCAGGCTTATGGGGTCAAAAATCTTGTCTTCAGTTCATCGGCAACTGTCTATGGCGAGCCCGAGTCCGTGCCGATCAGGGAGACAGCCGCTGTGGGCCCGACCAATCCCTACGGCCGGACGAAACTCATGATCGAGTATATCTTGAAAGACCTGTATCAATCGGATCCGGAGTTCAATATCGCTATCCTCAGATACTTCAATCCGGTGGGGGCCCATGGCAGCGGACGTATCGGGGAGGACCCCAATGATATTCCCAACAACCTGATGCCTTTTATCAGCCAGGTGGCAGTCGGCAAACAGCCGCGGCTTTCAGTGTTCGGCAGTGATTATCCGACGCCTGACGGCACGGGTGTGAGGGATTATATCCATGTCATGGATCTGGCTGCCGGCCATGGCTGTGCCCTTGAAAAGCTCTGTCAGAATCCGGGGGTGGTGACCTATAATCTGGGAACCGGCCGGGGATACAGTGTCCTTGAGATGATTGCCGCGTTTGAGCGTGTCTCGGGCCGACCGATTCCCTATCAGCTTGTGGACCGGCGGGAAGGGGATATTGCCGTCTGTTATGCGGATCCCGCCCTTGCCGAGCAGGATCTGGGTTGGCGGGCAAAACGGGGGATTGAAGAGATGTGTACGGATGTGTGGCGCTGGCAGTCCGCCAACCCCAATGGTTATGAATAATTTTGGTCCATGGGAACGATACGGGAAAATATTATCGCACTGCTGCGTCAGGGGGAGTATGATGCCCGGGAAATTTCGGCAGAGGTCGGGGTATCTGAAAAGGATGTTGCCGAACATCTTATGCATATAAGCCGAAGCCTCTCCAACCGGGGGTTGAAGCTACACGTGAGGCCGGCCCGGTGCTTTGACTGCG
>JAGYOT010000223.1 GCA_018399455.1 Desulfobacterales bacterium | reverse complement strand
CTGTTGATTTGGTTCACCGCCATTTCCATGGATTTTTTTTCCGGATCCCCCAGAAAAGAGGCCGGACCGGTGACGGAAAAAATACCGCCGATTTTGTAAACGGTTTCAGCAGATGCACAAGTCGGTGAAATGCCGTAATAAAGGAAAACACCCACGGCTAATACCGGAATCCAAACAGCTTTAACGGTCTTGATTAAAAAGCGCATGACAGTTCCTCCTCAATTTAAGGTTAACGGGCAATAAACCCATGGTTTATGAGATGCAGCGTCTACACCCGGACGGACTTCCAGGCCCGGACAGTCAATTCAGCTACATGGTATAGAGTTTGCTGCCATTGATTACCGTGACATTGCTTTTCTCAAGCACGGCAATGGCTGCCTCCAGCTGATCGAACCGGAAGATCATAACCGCTTTGTCCCCGCTTTGCTGGACAAACGCATACATGTATTCCACATTGATGCCGGCTTCGGTAAGGGCTTGCAGAATGAAATGAAGGCCGCCGGGCCGGTCATCAACTTCGACGGCAACGACATGGGTGATGCGAACGGTAAACCCCGCGTCTTTTAAAGCTTCTTCGGCCTTTTTGTTGTTATCCACAATCAGGCGCAGAACACCAAAATCGGTAGTGTCCGCCAGAGACAAGGCCCGGAGATTGACTCCGGCTTTGGCCAGGGTCCCTGTGACCTCTGCGAGACGTCCGGCCTTGTTTTCAATAAAAACCGATATCTGTTCGACTTTCATGGCTCCCTCCTATTGACAGATTCATGCATTATAGAAAAAATAACGCTTTCCGGATGCACAAAGACTGCCTGGCTATATTTTTCGGTTGTCAATCACCCGGGCGGCCTTGCCCTGGCTGCGTTCAATGGATTTGGGTTCGGCCAGGCGGACCTTCGCGGAGATGCCCAGATAATCCTTGATTTCATTGCCAATGGTTGTGGAGAACTGTTGCAGGCCTTTCACCTCATCCGAGAAAACCCCTTCACTGACTTCAACCACAACCGTCAGGGTATCGAGCTTGTCCTCGCGATCCACAATCAGCTGATAATGCGGCTCTACACCTTCAATTTTCATCAGCACGCTTTCAATCTGGGACGGGAATACATTGACGCCGCGAATGATCAGCATGTCATCGGTCCGTCCCGATATTTTGTCCATCCGATAGTGGGTTCGGCCGCATACACAGGGATCCGGGTTGAGCGAAGTGACGTCGCGGGTCCGGTAGCGGATCACCGGAAAGGCTTCCTTGGTTATTGTGGTAATCACCAGTTCCCCGGTTTCTCCGTGGGGGAGGACCTCGCCGGTCCGGGGATCGATGATTTCCGGAATAAAATGGTCTTCATAAATATGCAGCCCCTTCTGGGCCTCATGGCATTCCATGGCAACTCCAGGGCCGATGATCTCGCTTAACCCGTAAATATCCATGGCCTTTAAACCAAGCTTATTTTGAAGCTCTGTCCGCATGTCCTCAGACCAGGGCTCAGCCCCGAAGATACCGCTTTTAAACTTGAGGTCCCGGAATGAAACCCCCTCTTCCTCCGCAGCCTCGGCCAGATGCAGGGCATAGGAGGGCGTGGACGTTAAAATTGTGGGGCCAAAGTCCTTCATAATAATGACCTGGCGTTTGGTGTTGCCTCCGGAGACCGGGATAACGGAGGCCCCGAGCTTTTCGGCCCCGTAGTGAATGCCAAGTCCCCCGGTGAACAAGCCGTAGCCGTATGCGTTGTGGATGATGTCGCCTCTGGATGCGCCAGCCGCTGCAAGGCAGCGGGCGATGAGTTCCGCCCAGGTGTTAATGTCGCGGGCTGTATAGCCTACGACAGTCGGTTTGCCGGTTGTACCGGAGCTGGCGTGAATGCGTACCACGTTTTCCATGGGTACGGCAAACATGCCAAAGGGATAGTTATCCCGAAGATCCTGTTTAGTGGTAAAAGGCAGCCGCCTCAAATCATCAAGGGTTTTGACATCGCCGGGCAGCAGGCCGGCTTCGTCGAATTTTTTGCGGTAAAAGGGAACGGTCGCATAGACCCTTGACAGGGTCGTTTGAAGCCGCTTGAGCTGGATGGATTCAAGGGCTTCCCGGGGCATGGTTTCATATTCCATGTCGAAGATCATCCTTAGGCCTCCTATCGTGTTGCAGCGTTTTAACCAAAAGCAAAGCCGTGATTCGCTTTGCTGAGCGTGTTTTTCTCCCTTGGTCGGATTTTCAGATACATTCCGCCATCGCCATTGCAAAACCTTGAAATAAAAAAGGCTGCTGGGGGTGCCCCAGCAGCCTTAAAAGATACAATCATGGGGCACACATCCTGTCTCCCCATGGTTTGCTGTCGTTTGTTTTAAATATGGTGTTGCCGGTCCATGGGAAGACTACCTAAAAAAGAAAAAGTCCCCAAAACCAGCAAAGGATCCGCATTTTTCCTGCATTTGTGCGATGCTCTCCTTTGTGCTGTAAGCCCAAAAATTTTTAACTCTTTTAAACTAATCCTGTCCCCCCTGTCAAGCAAAAAGTCCTTATCCTTTCAAACTTCCTTTAAAATCCGGTTTGCGTTTTTCAAGAAAGGCGCTTGTGCCTTCCCGGGCATCGGCGCTGGCCAGGCAAAGAGCAAAGGTATCGATCTCAATATGGCATCCTGTCGCCAGGTCAACATCCATGCCCCGGTTGATAGCCTGTTTGGCGGCGTTGAGAGATACCCTCCCCTTGGCGGCCATGGTTTTTGCGGTCTTGTAAACCTCTTCCATAAGGCTCTCAGCAGAGATGACCTTGTTGACAAATCCGATTTCGTGTCCTTCTTCCGCAGATATCGTTTTGCCCGTAAAAATCATTTCTTTGGCGATATTTTTGCCCACAATCCGCGCCAGGCGCTGAGTTCCGCCAAAGCCGGGCATGATGCCGAGATTGATTTCCGGTAGCCCAAATTTGGCCTTCTCGGAAGCATAAATAAAATCACAGGAAAGTGCCAGTTCCAGTCCGCCCCCCAGGGCAAAGCCGTTTATCGCGGCGACCACGGGTATCGGCAAATCCTGAAGCCGCCTCATGATTTCATGACCTTTTTCAGAAAAATCCTTTCCCTCGAGGGGATTAAACTGAGTCAGTTCTGAAATATCGGCTCCGGCCACAAATGCCTTTTCCCCGGCGCCCGTAAAAACCAATACCCGAATATCTTCATTTTGGGCAATATTTTCAACCACATCCAGGAGCTCCTGAAGTACTTCCGCATTAAGGGCGTTTAGGGATTTCGGTCGGTTGATGGTAATGGTGGCAATGCCATCGGCTTCTTCATAAATAAGCGTGTTGTAGGACATATGTGCCTCCTGAGACGGTTAAAATGATTTCTTGCGGGGGTAAGGCCGGGCCCGGCCCGGACGCTTTCGGCTATCGGCAATCCGTTGAATTCGATGGTGAATCTTTCTGCCGGGATTCACTGGGTTTGCCATAGCCGTCCCCCAATGATACATATTCTATATAAATAATTCTTGGCCGTTTGTCAATTTCGATACCAGCCCGGGATAGGGGACGGTTCTGTTTCCTTATAATCGACAGCTACTTTGGCGGTTCCATTTTTGTTATAGCTTATTATTGACATAATTGTGGTTTGCGCATAAACTATAACGTTTTTAGAAGCAATTACAGGCTCCGTGTATCTATGTCAACACGCAAGACTGTTTGGAAGGCAGCGGGGACAGGCAGATGGATGAAGCATCGATTATTAATTCTTACAGGCGCTATGCCGGCAGTTATGACAGAGTTTTTGGCCCTATTTTTGAGCAGGGCCGAAAGCAGGTGGTCGAAAAAATGGATTGCCTGAAAGGCGACCGCATTCTGGAGGTGGGTATCGGTACAGGTTTGGCGATGCATTATTACCCATCGTTTACAACGGTGATAGGGATCGACATTTCCCCGCATATGCTCGCCGTTGCCAGGCGCAACAGGGAACAGGAATGTCTGGATAATGTCTGCCTTTCTATTATGGATGCCCAGAGATTATGCTTTCCGGACAATTGTTTCAGTAAAGTCTCGGCCATGTATGTTGCAACGGTTGTGCCTGATCCCCGGTTGATGATGGACGAGATTAAACGGGTCTGTGAGGCGGACGGCGATATTTTTATTTTGAATCATTTCAGCCTTCCAAGTCTTCTGCCCAGCGTGATCGAAGCGCTGCTTATGCCGCTGGAAAAGGTTGTCGGGTTTCGTCCCCGGTTTTCTATGCAGCGCTTTATCGCGGAAAATGACCTGGATGTGGTTGAGACCCTGCCGGTCAACCTTTTGGGCTATTGGACCCTCATTCATGCCAAAAACCGCAAAACGGAACCATGAGCCGTGCCGGCACCAGCCGCAGTTGATTTCGCTTCAAACAAGATGGCAAAGAAAAAAGTTCAAGCCCAATTTAAGATCAGAGGGCGTCGCAAATTCCGAGGGATGCAGCGTACACTCCCGGGGACAGGCTTAAGCCTGTCCCCTTTACAGAGGAGAGGGATGCAGCGCAACGCAGATATTGGACTTTTTGCG
>JAGYOT010000222.1 GCA_018399455.1 Desulfobacterales bacterium | reverse complement strand
ATTTTCATCAGGTTTCTCAGCAACCATGGCTTCCGTGGTCAGCATCAGCGAAGCAACACTGGCGGCATTCTGAATCGCAAACCGAACCACCTTGGTCGGATCGATAACTCCGGCTTCAATCAGATCCTCATAGGTATTGGTCTCCGCATTATAGCCGTTAGCGCCTTCGCTGTTTTTAACTTTTTCAATCACAACCGAGCCCTCAAAGCCTGCATTGGTAGCAATCCGTCTCAGCGGCTCTTCCAGCGCGCGCATCACAACTTTAACGCCAAGCTTTTGTTCGCCTTTTGCCTTGACTTTATCAAGAGTATTGATACAGCGCACCAGCGCCACTCCGCCGCCGGCCACAATACCCTCTTCAACTGCAGCCCGTGTGGCGTTCAACGCGTCCTCTACCCTGGCCTTTTTCTCTTTCATTTCGGTTTCGGTGGCAGCTCCGACGTTGATCACCGCGACACCGCCGACCAGCTTGGCTAGCCTTTCCTGCAGCTTCTCACGGTCATAGTCAGAGGTCGTCTCTTCGACCTGGGTCCGGATCTGCTTGACCCGGTTTTCCAGCGAGGATTTGGAGCCGGCGCCGTCCACGATGGTTGTATTATCCTTGTCAATACTGATATTCTTGGCGCGGCCAAGGTCATCCACTGTAATGCTCTCCAGTTTGATCCCCACATCCTCGGATACCACCTGCCCGCCGGTCAAAACCGCAATATCCTCGAGCATGGCTTTTCTTCGGTCGCCGAAGCCGGGTGCCTTTACGGCCGCCACATTGAGCGTCCCGCGCAGTTTATTCACAACCAGCGTCGCCAGGGCTTCGCCCTCGACCTCTTCCGCAATAATCAGCAGGGGGCGGCCCATTTTGGAAACCTGCTCCAGAATCGGCAGAAGATCCTTCATACTGGCGATCTTCTTTTCATGAATCAGAATATAGGGGTCTTCCAGGTTGACTTCCATTTTTTCGGAATCGGTGACAAAATAAGGAGAGACGTAGCCCCGGTCAAACTGCATCCCCTCGACAACATCCAGGCTGGTCTCCATGGATTTCGCCTCTTCCACCGTGATCACCCCGTCTTTTCCCACCTTATCCATAGCTTCGGCGATCAGGTTGCCGATGGTCTCGTCGTTATTGGCGGAAATCGTTCCAATCTGGGCAATCTCGCGCTGCTCGCTGGTGGATCGGCTGTTTTTGTTCAATTCCTTGACCACGGATTCAACTGCCTTTTCAATTCCGCGCTTGATGGACATGGGGCTGTTGCCCGCCGCAACCAGCTTGAGGCCTTCCTGGTAGATCGAACGGGCCAGCACGGTGGCGGTGGTGGTGCCGTCCCCGGCCATGTCGCTGGTTTTGCTGGCGACTTCCTTGACCATCTGGGCACCCATGTTCTCAAACTTATCCTCGAGTTCAATTTCCTTGGCAACAGTCACGCCGTCTTTGGTCACGGTAGGGGATCCCCAGGATTTTTCAATAACCACGTTTCTTCCTCTGGGGCCCAGAGTCACGGCAACCGCGTCGGCAAGCTTGTCCACACCGGCAAGCATTCTTTCCCGGGCTTTCATCCCGTATTTAATTTCCTTTGCTGTCATATGCTAAACCTCCAATCCTTAATTTATTCAATAATTCCCAGAATGTCATCCTCACGCATGACCAGATGCTCTTCATCCTCGATCTTGACTTCGGTTCCGGCATATTTGGCGAACAAAACCCGGTCGCCGGCTTTGACATCCGGAGTTACTCGTTTGCCGTCTTCCGTACGCTTGCCTTCGCCAACAGCAACGACAATGCCCTCTGCAGGTTTTTCTTTGGCGCTGTCCGGAATGATGATACCGCCCTTGGTTTTGGCTTCTTCCTCAACCCGTCTGACTAAAATCCGATCTTGCAATGGTTTGATTTTCATTTTAACTCTCCTTTTTTCGGGTTTATCAATAACCAGTCAATGGATTCATGCAATAACTTGGAGTTCAGGGTATATGTTTCCTGTTGCTTGAATCATTAATTCAAATGACAAGACCATTTTTCGCGAATAATGATAAATATCCTATATCCGCGCTTATAATAATTTTTTCGGAATGAAGTATCCCGCCCTTGAAACAGCCAGCCGGCTATTTGCGCAACGCCTTTGCGGCAATGCCCGGCGGATTGACCGCATCAGGCATCCGAGGAACTGCTGTCGGATGTAGCTTCTGATTTGGCAGCGGTTGTATCCGGTTTTTTGGATTCAGTTGTTGAAGGCCCGGTATGACGATTGGCATAGTCCGTGGCATACCAGCCGCTCCCTTTTAAATGAAATGTACTTTGCGAAATCAGCTTTTGGAGTTTTCCGGAACAATGAGGGCATTCTGTCAGAGGCTTGTCAGACATTTTCTGCATAATCTCATACACCTGTCCACATTCGCGGCATTCGTACTCGTAGATCGGCATTGCAAAACTCCTAGTTTCTTAATAATAACAAGCAGCTATAATTAATGCGCCTTAAATTGAATCATAACAAATATAGTCAAGGTTTGCGGATTGTCAAGAGCCCGGACCGATTTTTTTTAAGCACCCCCCGGCTGTGACGGTTGGACGCACCAGTCCCTGTAAAAGGCCAGTACCGATTCCAGCCCAACCATGGAAACCGGCGTCAGAATCTCCCTGGTTTTGGCATGAACCCGATGTTCCTCCACCAGCTTCTCTTCTTCGGAGGCATTGAACTGCTGGAGAAACCGCCGGAATCTCACAATATGGATCATTTCATGACACAGAATGTAGAGGAGAAACGCCAGGAACGCAAGCTCCGGGTGCTGGGCAAGCGTTTCCAGGATGGAATGGTCCTGAAGGCAAATTTTATAAAAATCTTCAGCTTCTGTCTCCCGCAGCGTATCTTTTTTTTTCAGTCTGTACTTGACGATCTGGGCAAAATGGCCGGAGACGATTTCAGCCTCGTTAAGATCAGAGAGGGTTTTTACATCATAGTTGAGCCTTCGCAATTGACTGGTGGAGAGCTTGTAGTGGTTGCTGACAAGTTCCTCCGCCATTTCAACCGCCTGGTTCACCATTTCGAGCTGTTGCGGGCTGAAATACTGCAGCTGCTTCATTGATCTCAAGACAGGGCCATAAGAATTGCAAAAAAATTATAGACAAAATTATATTAATTATGTTAAAAAATTTTGATATCATTTTTTAAACGATTTGGCAAGTTTATTTGTAGCCAAAGAAAGGGGGTGAGCAGTTGGGTAGTGTTATCAAGAAACGGCGCAAAAAAATGCGTAAACATAAACATCGCAAACTTCTAGCCAGAACCCGGCATCAACGAAACAAGGGCTGATCAATGCTTCCGTCCAATGCAGTGAATCCGGCCAATGCAGTGAAAAAACAAACCGGGAGTTGCGGGCAATAACCTCACACCCCCGGTTTCTTATTTCCGTTTTTAAACCTGTCCCCGTTTTTTATTTCACTCAGAGACCCCGCCTGAAAAATCTTTCAGGTACTGAAATAGCTCCGAGTCCGTGGAGAGCACCAGGCTGCTCTTTTTATCCAGGGCCGATTCATAAACCTGGAGGGTTTGGGTAAAGGAATAGTACTCGGGATCGCTGTTGTAGGCATCCGCATAAATCGCCGTGGCCGTGGCATCGGCATCCCCTTTGATCTCCTCTGCCGTTCGATACGCGCCTGAGCGGATCTCAAGCAGATCCCGCTCCTTCTGCCCAAGAATCCGCTTGGCTTCGCCCTGCCCCTCGGACCGGATTTTTTCGGCCATCTGCTTTCGCTCGGCGATCATCCGCCCGTATACGGAGTCCCTTACTTTTTTCACATAATTGACCCGCTTCATTTTCACATCAATCAGCTCAATGCCGAACCGGTCCAGCTTGGGTTGAGACGCCTTAAGAATCATTGCATTTAACTTCTCCCTACCGGTTTCAATAACATTTCTCTGGGCCTCATCCTTTCCTTCAAGCGTAGTCATGGAGCGGTTGCTGGTACGCACGGTTTCTATCAACTGGTGCGAGGTAACCGCATTTCGCACCGCCGGGTTAATTATGTCATCCAGCCGTTTCAGGGCGGAGAAACGATCTGTAACGGTCCTGAAATAAGCTACTGGGTCAACGATTCGCCAACGGGCGAAGGTATCCACCCATAAGTAGGTCTTGTCCCTGGTCGGTATCTGGCCGGGACTGCCGTCCCAGGCCTGGATGTTTTTCAGAAAAAAATTGGGCTGCTGGACAAACGGCACCAGGAAATAAAGACCCGGCTCAATCCTGGGCTCGCCCACGACTTTCCCGAACTGGGTAATCACGACCTGTTCGGTTTCATCAACGACATAGGCCGATGAATAAATTCCGATACCCAGAAGAATCACAATCGCAATTAATACTACATATCTAGTCTTCATTTTTCATGCCCCATCGCATTTTTAAGATTGAGCAGCGGCAGCACGTTTTTCTGCTCAGAGTCGATCACATAGATGTCGCCCAGGCTTGGGAGCACGGATTTGATTGTCTCAAGATACAGCCGCCGCCTGGTGACGTCCTTGGCC
>JAGYOT010000221.1 GCA_018399455.1 Desulfobacterales bacterium | reverse complement strand
TGGCCGGCATAACGACGACTGCCCGGGAGGATGCCGGGCAATGGGTGCTGGACGGCCTTAAAACAGAGGTTGTTAATGGCGGAGAAGCGGGGGTTTATTGTGTGCTGGCCCGAACTGAGGCCGATGCGCCATCCGAGCAAGCCTTGAGCCTGATTCTGGTGGAGGCCGGCAGGCCGGGCCTTGCTGTTGAAAACCGGCGAGATAAGCTTGGCATGCGGATGTCGGCGACGACTGATCTTCGTTTCGACGGGGTGCGGGTGCCGGTGGATAATCTGATCGGGAAACAGGGCCGGGGGCTTGGACAGGCCTACCAGTTTTACGGGGAGGCCTGGATTCTGATTGCTGCAATGGCTCTCGGAACAGCCAGGGGCGCTTTTACCCGGGCCTTGGATTATGTCAAAGAGCGCGTTCAGTTCGGCCGGAAAATTGTTCAGTTTCAGGTTACCCAGCACAAGATTGTTGATATGGCCGCTCAGATTGAGCAGACCACAGCTTTTGTCTACAGCGCGGCAGCAGGCTATGACCAGGGACAATCCAGGCCCGAAATCGCGGCTATGGCCAAACTCTGTGCTTGTGAAACCGCTCTTGCGGTCAGCAGTGAAGCCATTCAGCTTTTGGGGGGCTATGGCTATATGAAGGAGTATGAGGTCGAGCGGTTTTACCGCAATGCCAAAGCCATGTCGCTCTTTTGCGGTCATAAGGGATTTTTAAAAGACTATGCCGCCGGCGCAGTCATTGGGAAAATTAAATAAATCGTGCTCGGATGAAAAATTCGGGACTTGATTCGGGCGCTAAATAACAACAATGGAGAGCAGTCATGCCGATATTGCCATTTACTCCGGCACACGAGGATTTCCGGAGTCGGTTTCAAAGCTTTCTTGAACGGGAAGTCATTCCAAACGCGGATATTTGGGAGGCCGAGCATATCGTGCCCAGGAGTGCCTGGGGAAAAATGGGACAGGAGGGCTTTCTCTGCCCTTGTGTCTCAACTGCATACGGTGGTATGGGCGGGGATTTTCTGTATTCGGTCATATGCATGGAAGAGATGGCAAAGACCAACCAGAACGGATTCTTAGCCCTGCTGCACAGCGATATTGTGGTGCCGTATATCGAAGCCTACGGATCGGAGGAACAGAAAAAGAAGTATCTCCCCGGATGTGTGTCAGGTGATAAGATTACCGCAGTAGCCATGACCGAGCCGGATGCCGGCAGTGACTTGGCATCCATGACCTGCACGGCGGAAGAAAAAGACGGGGAGGTGATCGTTAACGGCGCCAAGACTTTTATATCAAACGGGATCAACTGCGATCTGGTTGTACTGGCCGCCAAAAATCCGGAGATCGAAAATCCGCATAAAGCAATTTCTCTCTACCTGGTGGAGGAGGGGACACCGGGCTTTAAAAAAGGCAATAAGCTGGATAAGATGGGGATGCACAGTCAGGATACAGCGGAGCTTTTTTTTACCAACTGCCGGATTCCGCTTGATAACAGGATGGGGGAGAAGGGGGCGGGCTTTATCATGCTTATGCAGAAGCTCCAGCAGGAGCGCTTGGTGTGTTCGGTTTGGGGGCTGGCCATTGCCGAACATATGCTTGCATGGACGGTGGATTACTGCCGACGTACGCAGGTCTCGGGAACACCCCTTTCCCGCTCCCAGGCGGTTCAGTTCGCGTTTGCGGAAATGGCAACCGAGATAAGGATGTCCCGGGCGTTTAACGAGCAGTTGGTGATGGACCACATGGCCAAAAAGGATGTGGTGATGGAGACCTCAATGGCAAAGTATCAGACTTCGGATATGGCCAACCGCGTTGCGGGCCGCTGCATGGACCTTATCGGCAGTTTTGCCGGTGATGAGAGTTGCCCGCTTTCCCGAAAATGGCGGGATTTGCGGATTCTCTCCATTTTTGCCGGCACTAACGAGATCATGAAAGGCATTATTGCGAAGTCTATGAAACTATAGCCAGCTGTTTTTTTGCCGGGAGAAGGCAATGACGCAGGATGTAAAATCCTATTTTCATCGGGAACTCGGGGAGACCGTGATGGCCATTGGCGGCCATTATCGGTTTACGGACGAAGTACGGATGCTCTTTGGCGATAGGGAGTTGCTGTACTTAAAGGGTTACGCTGTTTTTGATACCACCTGCTGCGGGGCGGGCGGCTGCGGATATGCTGTGGTTCAGGGTTTTATCCAGGAATGGAAGGCCGAAACAGACAGTAAGGGCGTTTTCATCTCGAGGGTCAGGCCGGTCACAGATCCCGGCCTCCAGCAGGAAATCAGCCGTATGATCAGGAAACAGGAAACAATACAACAGGTACAGTTTGCTTGAAAATAAATCTCAACCAACGGCAGGGAAAGGAGAGTGTGTTATGGCAGGCATTTGTTCGTATGGCGGCTATGTGCCGCGATACCGGTTAAACCGCGGTTTGATATACCAGGCCATGGGCTGGATGAACCCGGCCAATATCGCCAATGCCAGGGGTGAGAGATCCGTGGCCAATTTTGACGAAGACGCCATCACCATGGCCGTGGCAGCAGGGATCGATGCCCTGCGTGGCTTTGATCGGGATGAGGTAGGAGGCGTTTATTTTGCCTCCACGACCATGCCCTACAAGGAGCGGTTGAACGCCGGAATCGTCACGGCGGCGCTTGGATTGAAGGATCAAATCCGGGCGGTTGATTTTTCCGGAGGCATTAAATGCGGGACCTCGGCGCTTCTTGCCGCCGTTGAGGGGGTGGAGGCGAAACGGGCGGACAATATTGTGGTCACCGCAGCCGACAGCCGGCTGGGTAAGCCCGCCTCCCCCCAGGAGCTTATTTTCGGGGATGCGGGGGCATCGTTTGTTGTGGGAAGCGAGAATGTGATTGCAGAATTCAAGGATGCCTATTCGGTCACCTATGATTTTGTGGATCATTTCCGGGGCGAGTTCACCAAATTTGACCGGCAGTGGGAAGACCGCTGGATCCGGGATCTCGGGTTTATGGAGATCCTTCCCGAGGCAGTGAACGGGCTGCTTGAAAAGACGGGGCTCAAAATTTCAGATTTTGCCAAAGTGGTATACCCCTGCCATTACGGGGCCGCCCGTAAAGGCCTGAACAAAAAGCTGGGCATAAGCCCTGAGGCGGATCAGGACAATCTGCAGAAGCAGGTGGGTGAGACCGGGAGTCCGCACGCCCTCTTGATGCTGATCGGTGCTTTGGAGACCGCCAGTCCTGGAGACAGGATTCTTCTGGTCAGCTTTGGCTCGGGCTGTGACGCCATGGTTTTTGAGGTGACAGAAAACATCAAAAAGCTGCCGAAGCGTTACGGCCTCTCAGGCAGCCTTGCCAACCGTGCGGATCTGGACAACTACACCAAATACCTGGTCTGGCGCGACACCCTGCCCGGGGACGCGGGACTGCGCTCCGAAGAGGATCAGACGACCCGATGGTCCCAGCTCTGGCGGAAACGCCGGGAGGTGCTGGGGCTTTGGGGAATGCGGTGCAAGAAATGCGGCACCGTTCAGTATCCCCAACAGCGCATGTGTGTCAATCCCGAGTGCAATGCCGTCGGTGAAATGGAACCTTACTGTTTTTCCGACAAAAGGGGAAAGATCGCCAGTTTTACAGGCGATAATCTGGCAGCTTCGCTGAACCCGCCGGCGATATACGGTCAGGTCATATTTGAATCCGGCGGGAAATACATGTTTGATTTTACGGATTGCGATCTGGAAAGTCTCTCGACCGGGATGAACGTTGAGATGAGTTTCCGGCGAAAATACCGGGATCAGAAAAGAGATATTGCCGGCTATTTCTGGAAAGCCGTGCCCATCAAAGAGGAGGTATAAACCATGGCTGATGGAATCAAAGACAAGGTCGCCATTATAGGAATGGGATGCAGCAAGTTCGGGGAACGCTGGGACTGCGGCGCCGAGGATCTGATCCTGGAATCCTTCATGGAATGTATTGAAGATTCAGGCATTGAAAAAAAGGATATTCAGGCGGCCTATTTCGGGACGCATATTGATGAGGTTAACGTCGGTAAAGCCGGCAATCCTCTGGCCGAAACCCTTCACCTGCCGTATATCCCCGTCACCCGAACGGAGAATTACTGCGCAACCGCCACTGAAGCCCTGCGTGCCGCATGCTATGCGGTGGCCGCGGGCGCCTATGATATTGTGCTGGCGCTTGGGGTGGAGAAACTCAAAGACACCGGATATGGCGGGCTTCCTGAAGGATCGGCCTTTGGCACGGAAATGTTTCTTCGGGGCTCCAATGCGACGGCGCCCGGCCTGTTTGCCCAGCTTGCCACCGCCTATGCGGCCAAGCATAATATCCCCATGGAAAAGATTAAAAATGCCATTGCCCACGTGTCGGAAAAGAGCCATGCCAACGGGGCGCTAAACCCCAAGGCCCATCTGCGCCGGGCGGTTACGGCCGAACAGATCAAGGCGGCCCCCATGATTGCCTATCCGTTGGGGCTTTTTGACTGCTGCGGCGTCAGTGACGGCTCGGCGGCGGCGATCGTCACCACGCCGG
>JAGYOT010000220.1 GCA_018399455.1 Desulfobacterales bacterium | reverse complement strand
CCGGCTTTTCGGGAGCTACCCTATCCCCTGAATTTTTATTAGATTTTATCGGATTCTTTTCTTATTATCAGGAATCCAGCTTTCGCCTCTGCCTTGGCGTTAGCTTGTCGGCTATCACTGTCATGAATCTGTTAATGGATTCCGCAAACATCTTGAACTGCTTCTGAAAGTTGAGAACAACCGCCCATAGGTTTGCCATCTGCTGAGTGGTGTCTTTGCGCTGATTTGCGTTTTCTTTCAAATATTGGCTGACAGCCCTTTTAAACTCGCGGGTCTTCATGGTTTGCAGGGAATCCAAAAACTCCAATTCCTCCTCATGGCTCTCAAATTTCGGCATGATTCTATCCTTTCGTCAAAGATTTGCCTTTAACCGATTTCAAGAGGTTTTTTTGATTTCAGTCTATATTGATTTTTTAAATCCTGCAAGCCGGGATCCGTCCAATTATTTCCGCCCAAACCCGGTTTAGGTTCCGGTCTGACTCTGCCTCCGGCGGAAGCCTTTTCACAAAAGGGATGCTCATTTATCAGATGTTTGCTTTTTTGGCGTATTTTTCCGCCATTTCGAGATAAATTCCACAGCGGCGTCTCCACTTCTGCGCTTCGGCCCTGTATCGGTTTTCCAGCAGGTGATGGATGGACAACCATGCCCTTAGAAACGCTTTTTCAGCCTTATAGAAGGAGATCAACACCGGGGCCGGGTTATCCTGATTTTTTGTTTTATACGTATTAAGGAAAATCTCGCCGGTGGCCGCTGAGTCCAGCACCTCACATTCCATCAGCAGAAAAGAAAGCTCTTCGGCAACATCCATTATCCTCAAATTCCTGTCAAACTCAATTCGATCGATGATCACAGGTTCCGGCGCAAGGCAGATGTGCTCGGGCCGAAGGTCACCGTGGCAATCTGCGACTCTTCCTGCTGCGATGCGCTCTTCAAAAAGATCAGCCCGTTGTTTCACAAAACGAAGAAGGTGTTCAGAAATATGGATGATCATACCCTGGGGTAAAGCCGGTTCCATCTTCAGGAGCCTTTTTTGGGTTGATTCAATGAGGTCCAAAAACTTTTTTCGGTACTGCCGAGGCGCCATGCGAACCGGAGCTGCGGCCAGATAAAAATCAGCCAGCTTTTGCGCGGCCTGCTGCACTTTTTTTTTGTCGGCCGTCCCCTTTTTGACGGCCGCATCAAGCATCTCCGCTTCAGGAAGGCGCTTCATTTTTACCAGCCAGTCAATGCAGACCCCTTCTCCATCGAGCTGAAGTGATCCATGATGGATTTTCAAGGCAACAACCCCGATGTAGGTATCACCGGCCAGCGCTTTATTGATCCGGACCTCCTCCCCGCAGTATCTTCCCCTGGCTTCAGGGGTTCTGAAATCCAGAAAATCATGACGCACCGGTTTTTTAAGTTTATACACATACCGGTCCGTAAGAAAAATCCACGACATGTGGGTCTCTTTGACCTCAACCCGGGAGGCTTCCGGATAGGTTCCGGCACGCTTCAGGAATTCTACTTTGGCATCCAGGGAAAATGAATTCTTTTTAAGCCGCTGCGCTTTATCCATTCAGTCCTTTTCTTCAAGGCCCATCAGGGAAACCAGGGAGCCTCCGGTATGAAGCCGTTTAACAACCTCGGCGAACAAGGGGGCCACATCAAGCACATGAAGTTTCTCTTTACTCAATGATTGATCCAGCCGGTTCTGCTCAAGGGTGTTTGTGACAATGAGTTTTGTCAGGGCTTTTTCCTGAAAAACGGCATTCGCCTTGTCTGTAAATGCGCCGTGGGTTGCAGCCGCATGCACCGATGATGCGCCGAGCCTGAAGCATGCCGCTGCCGCCCGGGCCATGGTGGTTCCGCTGCAGATCATGTCATCAAAAATTATAACCGCTCTTCCCTCTACGGCTCCCGCAACCGAGTCTCCACTCACCACGCCTTTGCTTCTTTTTTTTTCCATGAAGGCAAAATCCACTGAAGCTGCACGAGCTTCGGCCAGTTTGTCTCGAAACTGTTCCGCCCGTTTTATCCCGCCAAGATCCGGGGACATGACGGCCAGCTTTTCATCCGGCCTGAAGTGTTTCTGAAAAAAGTCGGCAAACAGGTTTTGCGCTTCAAGATGCTCCGTCGGGCAACGAAAAGCGTTTTGAAAGGCCTGGAGGTTATGAACATCAATAGCCACCACCCGGTCCACACGGACCGCCTCAAAAAGTGCGGCAACATATCGCATGGTCACCGGATCCCTTGCTTTTGTCCGCCGGTCTTTCCGGGCATAACAGAGATAAGGCGTAAGGGCGGTTACCCGTTTTGCCCCGGCATCCTTAAGAGCCGCGATGAAAAACAGAAGCTTGCACAGTTTATCATTGACCCCCTGCCCGCTTTCCGCGTAAAGGGAATGAATCACATAGGCGTCCTTGTCGCGAACACTGACAAGCGGACGTATCTTATGCTCCCCATCTTCAAAGTTGCGCTCTTCATGATCATCCAGGGCTACGCCCAGGCAGGCGCCCACTTTCTCTCCAAAACCTCTACTGGTATCCAGAGCAAAAAGACGCATAAAACCTCCTTTTCCGGCTTATGGTCATGTGAACTGGCCGGTGCACGGGCTCCCCTTCCCTTTGCCGATCAGACGGGGAGCTTTCATCCAGCTTCTCAGGCTGTATATCAAGACGGGACGCGGAATAAAACGGGATCAACAGTTAAAGGCAGAGGCCTTTCACCGGGAAGGACTGGGTGCCACCCCGTCTTTCTTTTAATATAGAAAGTCCGGGGTGGACTGTCAAAAAAGCAGACTATTCATCAAGGGAGAAAGGCGGAAGGGTAAATTCATAAGAAGCAGGACCGGTTTTCCGTTTATTCCACCAGCTGTCCGGATCATTCTGAAGTTTTTCTTTCATTCGCTGCTGTTTTTCAATAAAGGCTTTTTCTCCCTTACCGGGCTCTCCCATTTTCTTGGCTGTCATAAACGTAGAGAAAACCCCTCCGACGCGTGATGCGGCCCCGATGGCGACCCCCGCGCCCTCCAGAAAAGCATCCCCGTAGTTGCCCTGCATCAGGTGATCCATCACCAGTGTCACCCCGGCGGCCGTGCCGATCTTGCCAAGCTTTGTGCTAGCCGCAGTCAATGCATCCCTAAAGACGGTGCACGGGTCTGTGGTGCTGCCCTTCATGCGGTGCTGGTTGTAGGTATAGCTGGTAACGCCCCTGTTTAAATCCGCTGCCGTTTTCGGCTGCACGGCTCCGTTTGCCGATACTTTGCTCAGATAGCCCCATCGCCCGTCCGGATCTATATAGTTGACCGGATCGTTGTAAGCGTATTGCCGGGCGTTGACGGTGACCCCCATGCCGACGGGGTCATTGGACAGAAAGGCGGCCGTGACCGCATCATACGTGCGTCTGCCCATGTAATAGAGTCCCTCGCCCAGGTCAATGACGCAATAGGTACCGACAAAAGTGAACGGATTTTCCACCGTGCTCTCGGATGCCGTCTGCAGCCCGTAGGGCTGGTAGCGGTAGGTGGCTGCGATCCGGGCATCTTCGTCTGACAAAAAGGAGACATTGACACACAGATCGTTGTGATAAAAGTAGACGCCTGAGTCATCGGCCATGGCCACGATCTGTCCGCCCCGGTAGAGCCACATGGCCTTTAGCGTATTGCTGCCGTCGGTTTCAAAAAGCAGGCGGCCCTGTTCATCGTAATGAAACCGGTGTACCGCGCCGTCGCGGGTCCACTCGATCAGCCGCCTTCTGCCGTCATAGACGGCCTGATGGCAGGCCTTGCTGGTGCTCCAGTCCGTCAGCAGGTCCCGGTGGTCAAATGTGCCGGAAAACGACCGGGAGCCGGGGATTTCTGTCTGGTTTCCGCCTGTATCCGTTGCAGCCGCCTCCCCGTTGAACGAGCTCAGAGTAAAGGAACGGTTATAGGTGTATTGGGCGCTCGTATCTTCGGCCAAAAGCTCCGGAACCCAGGCAAGCGCGGTTCCGGCCTGGCTCAGTTCATCAATCAGGCCCAGGCTGTTTCGGGTGCAGGAAAGATCCAGCAGGGTCTCTGAGGAACTATAGTGGTGAATGTGCGTGGCCTGGCTGTTCTTGTCATAAGTGACGGTCGTGTCAATCCCGTTGGAGCGCTCCTCTTTGGTGAGGTTTCCGACCGCGTCATAGCTCATCTCAATTGTCTCCCCCTTCCAGGCAATCGCGCTCACCCGGCCCCGGCTGTCATAGCTGTAGCTGGCAGCGCTTCCGTCCGGATAGACCATGCCGGTCTGCTGGCCGGCCGCGTCATAGGCGAAACTCATGGACAGGCCGTCATACCAGGTCTGCTGCGTCACCTGGCCGCGGCCGTTTCGCCCGTAGGTCTCTGTTCCCAGCGCATGGGTGGCGGAGGTCAAAAGCCCGTTGCCGTCATGGGTGTAGGCAGCGATCGATGTCCCCTCAAAATCTATTGCCGTGAGCAGGCCGTCGGCATCCCGGGTGTAATGAATCAGCTTCCAGTCATGACTGGAGTACCGGGGGTAGATCTGTTTTAAGCGGCCC
>JAGYOT010000022.1 GCA_018399455.1 Desulfobacterales bacterium | reverse complement strand
GGTTATGACACCTCCGAGTCTGACAAGAATTCTGTAACACATGAAGAAATTATAGAAGAAATGGAACTGTCCCCGGAACGTCTTAAAGAGATCAGAAAAGAACTTGGGCTCACTCAGGCTGAATTTGGAGAAAAGATTGGTTATGCTGCGGGTTCAATCCGAAATATGGAAACTGGGCAACAATCAATTTCTAATCGAGCAACCATGGCTGTAGACAATTTGAAACAAGCTTAACCTTTACACCCCTGTACATAAGGAGAATATCGTTTCTTTGCTTGAATAGCTTGATAAAGTAAGGCATGGGGGTCTGATTTAAAAACCTCCGGGGATAAAAGATTCCTTAAATCTTGTCAAGGAATCAAAAACACCGGTGCATATGTTCAACAGTCTGTCCATGGGTCATGTCGGGTCCGTGAGTGACAGAATACTCCCCATCTTATTGCAGATATGGGCCCCATCGTCAACACGGGGACAGGGCCCTGATCCATACAGCTGACTATACCAGACTATCAATCAAGATCTCAAATGCTAAAACTGTCTTCCATTTCTACGGGAGGCTGATCTCCTTGCGTACAAGCATCACATATCTTTCCCCACTTTCCTCAAAAAAACCAGATCGTTTCACGTTTTTTTTTGTAGCAGAGGCTTGAAAAATTTTTCTGTTTCCGATACCATCCTAAATATTTTGACAAACCAATGGAGCCTTGACAATGTCCTCAGCTTTCGACCCACGTGCATTACCGCAATTGAAAGGACCGGCCATGCGCGCGGTCTATGCAAAAATTAAATCCGTGGCCGACACCCGGACGACAGTGCTGTTTTTGGGGGAAACCGGGACCGGCAAAGGAGTGGCAAGCAGGCTTCTCCACGAATTGAGCCAACGCAGATCCGGGCCGTTTGTGAACTTTTATTGCGGGGCCGTTCCGGACAGCCTCCTGGAAAGCGAACTTTTCGGCCACGAGCGGGGCGCCTTCACCGGTGCCCATAAGCGGCACCTGGGGAAATTCGAGATGGCCAGAAACGGGACCCTCTTCCTCGATGAGATCGGGACCATCAGCCTGACCAGCCAGACAAAACTCCTGAAGGTACTTCAAGAGCGCACCTTCCAGCGGGTGGGAGGGGAGCAGGAGATCGAGGCGGATGTCAGGATCATAACCGCCACCAACCATGACCTCCAGGAGCTCTGTGATCAGGGCGCCTTCCGAAGAGACCTTTTCTATCGACTGAATGTCTTCCCGATTTTACTGCCGCCCCTGCGGGAACGCAAAGAAGACATTCTGACCCTGGCGGACTATTTCCTGGTCCGGCTCAACACCTTTTATGGCAAATGCATCCAACGCCTGCAGAGCCGGGTCGTTTCGGCCCTGATCGATTACGCCTGGCCTGGCAATATCCGGGAGCTGGAAAATCTCATCGAACGGGCTTATCTGCTCGAGCAGTCCAGTGAAATCGGACCGGAATCCCTCCCTGCCGAACTCTTAGGCCGGAGGCAGCCTACTTTGACCGAAGTGCCGGTGGATATCACCCAGCCTTTGGCCCATGTCAGGAGCGCAGCTGTGCAACAGGCCGAGTTCACCTATCTCAGATGCCTTCTGGCGGTCAATCAGGGCCGCATAAACAGGAGTGCGGCCCAGGCCGGCGTATCGGTCAGACAACTCTACAATCTCATGCACAAATATCACCTTGATAAGGAAGCCTTCAAGGACAATCCGGACCGAGGCTCCCGGGAAAATTCATTTTCAGCCTGACCCAGAAGAAGCATCAATACAGTAAAGAAAAGCCTGTTATTTTGTATGGTAATCCTTGGGATTTTTGAGTGGACCCTTACGTGTTGGCATTCGGAAGTTCCATTGCCGATCGGTCGGAACCGTGATTTCCGAAAATGATCCTGCCGCCTGCCCTTGAGAACCAGCCTATGAGGGATTTCTTGGCATATACCACAAAATATCTTTTTGTACCGGAAAGAAAACTTCCGACTCTTTCTTCTCTTGTATTCAGACTCCTCTACCGATTGAACCGGAACTTTTGCCAAAACCCGCCTTGAAACCCAACAATCAGCAGTCGGTATGGATAAATCCCGTATGGGATCAGTATGATGTTCAGGAATACATATTATGGCACATAAATTGCTGACCTTGTTCTGGATTACAGAGAAAATCGAGACGTCTGTACCGGATGTCTCGATGAAATTACTACCGATCCCGATATCGGTTTCATTTTTTTATTCTGAACGAAAACCCCGTGTTTGGACGTTTCCTCTTTGAGCCGTTCAAACACAAACAAATTGAAATATGGAGGGAAGACCCATGTCCGTAAAATACGTCCTGGCAATCCATGCCGGCTGTGAAGGCATCACCCGAGAATATTACGGCCCCGAAGCCGTAGAGGAGCACCTGGCCTTTCTGCGCAAAAGCCTGGCAGCCGGACGGGCGGTTCTGGACGGCGGCGGCCGTGGTGTGGATGCTGTCTGCGCCACCGTCGAAGTTTTGGAAGACTGCCCCCTGTTCAACGCCGGACGCGGGTCCGTATTCACCCATGACGGGACAATCGAGATGGATGCATCGGTTATGAGCGGCGAGGATCTTTCCGCCGGGGCCGTTGCCGGCGTAACCGGCATAAAAAACCCGGTGCGCGCCGCGGCCCTGGTGCTGGAAAAATCCCCCCATGTCCTTCTCATCGGCGCGGGCGCGGACAGTTTTGCCCAAAGCTGGGGCCTGGAAGAGATGGGACCGGAATACTTCCAGACCGCCAGGCGCCGGGAAGAATACCTTGCTGCCCAAAAACAGGCCGGAGAACAATTCGGAACTGTGGGCGCGGTATGTATCGACAGCGCGGGGAACCTGACCACAGCATCGTCCACCGGCGGTATCACATGTAAGGAGTACGGCCGCGTGGGGGATTCGCCGGTTATAGGGGCGGGCGTTTATGCGGACAACGCTTCCTGTGCTGTTAGCTGCACGGGCGAGGGGGAATTCTTCCTGCGCCGGGCCGCGGCCACCCGGATCGCCGCCCTGGTGGAGTTCGGCGGGCTTTCCCTGGAAGCGGCCGCCTCGACTGTCCTGGAAAATATCCGGGCGCTTGGCGGCAAAGGCGGGCTTATTGGCGTGGATGCTGCCGGCCGGGTCGCCTTCTCCTTTACCACCCGGGGGATGTTCCGGGGCCTGGCCCGGCAGGGTGAACCCGACCGGGTGGCCATGTTCGGTCCGCCGGGCATTTGGCAGTAAGGGGCGCATGTCCCTCCTCCCTCCTCTGGGCAGTGATGCCTTCCATTTCTATGGTGTGTATTGTGGCACAGAAATTGCTTACCTTGTTCTGGATTACAGAGATAATCGAGACGTCTGTACCGGATGTCTCGATGAAATTACTACCGATCCCAATATCGGTTTCATTTTTTTATAAGGTTTGGCGCCATGACAGCAGTTTGCACACAAATGAAAACCGTCTCTATTCTGGAGCATGTTTGGATTCCTTTGACGGATGGAACACGCCTGGCAGCCAAGATCTGGCTCCCGGAATCAGCCGAGCAGAAACCGGTCCCGGCTATTCTTGAATATATCCCCTATCGTAAGAGGGATGTCGAGGCCGTGCCTGATTCCATCACCCACGGCTATTTTGCAGGTCACGGTTATGCCTGTGTCCGGGTTGATCTGCGCGGAGCAGGGGATTCTGAAGGCGTGCTCGAGGACGAGTATCTCCGGCAGGAACAGGACGATGGCCTGGCGGTTTTGCAATGGATCGCAGCCCAGCCCTGGTGCGACGGCTCCATCGGAATGATGGGCATCTCCTGGGGGGGCTTCAACGCCCTGCAGCTGGCCGCTCTGCGTCCGCCGGAACTCAAGGCAATCATCACGGTCTGTTCCACCGACGACCGCTATGCCGACGACGTTCATTACATGGGCGGCTGCCTGCTTGGCGACAATCTGTCCTGGGCCTCGACCATGTTTTCCTACAACACCTGTCCTCCGGATCCGGAGTTGGTCGGCGAAAACTGGCGAAAGATGTGGTTTGAACGCCTTCAAAAAAGCGGGCTGTGGCTGGAGAAATGGCTCCGGCACCAGCGCCGGGATGCGTACTGGGAGCATGGGTCGGTCTGTGAGGACTTTTCAGCCATCGCCTGTCCGGTCATGGCGGTCAGCGGCTGGGCGGACGGCTATTCCAACGCGGTTTTTCGCCTGTTACAGGGGGTGAAGGTCCCTCGTAAAGGGCTCATCGGGCCCTGGAGCCATAAGTATCCCCACTTCGGCGTGCCAGGCCCGGCCATCGGTTTTCTGCAGGAAGCTTTGCGCTGGTGGGACCAGTGGCTGAAAGGCACTGAAACCGGAATCATGCAGGAACCCATGCTCCGGGTCTGGATGCAGGACAGCGTTGCCCCAACAACCCAATACACCAAGCGCCCAGGACGCTGGGTTGCTGAAAGCGATTGGCCCTCCGCAGACATCCAGACCCAGACCTATCGTCTTCAGCCTGGAGAGCTTGTTCAAACAGAAAACCGGGTGTCCCCCCGGACCATGACCATTCAATCTCCGTTGAGCGTGGGCCTCTATGCCGGCAAATGGTGTTCTTACGCCGCGCCTCCGGATTTGCCCCATGACCAGCGGGAAGAGGACGGCGGTGCCTTGATTTTTGAAAGCCGGCCGTTGAAAGAGCCCCTGGAGATCCTCGGGGCCCCTTTCCTGGAACTCGATCTGGCTTCCAATCGACCCGTTGCCATGATCGCGGTCAGGCTCTCCGATGTGGCCCCGGACGACAAGGCAACCCGGATCACCTACGGCCTGCTTAATCTCTGCCACCACAAGAGCCACAAGGCGCCCGAGCTGCTGAAGACCGGCCGATCCTACAGAGTGAGGGTGCAGCTCAATCATATTGCCCAGCACTTTCCGGTGGGCAACCGATTCCGGATTTCCATCTCCACCTCCTACTGGCCCCTGGCCTGGCCTCCACCGGAGCCGGTCCGTCTGAGTCTTTTCCTGGAAAACAGCAGGCTTGCGCTGCCTGTCCGCCAAAGTCGGCCAAGCGACGACGACCTGCCGGCTTTTGAGGCGCCGGTGGGGGCGCTCCCGGTCCAGACCAGCCTGCTACAGCCCAAGGTGCAGAAATGGCGGGTTATTCGGGATCTGGCCGAGGACACGTCAACCCTGGAAGTGGTCAAAGACGAAGGGATCATTCGCCATGACACAATCGACTGGAATGTGGGCAGCTGCTGCAGGGAGTGGTATACCTTTCAATCCAATGACTTTAAATCCGTGCGGGGGGAGACCGTCTGGAACCGCAGTTTCCAGCGAAAAAAATGGTCCGTTAAAACCGTCACCAGGACCGTGCTGACCGCCGATGCAACCCACTTTATCCTCTGGGCCGAAGTGGACGCCTTTGAGGGTGACAGGCGTGTCTATTCCCAGGACTATCATTTTAAAATACCCAGAGATCATGTCTGATTACCAGCGTCAGGTGCTCTTTTTGAACCTGACGTTTACCCTTTATCCCTAATATTATGAGACAATTATGAGTAAACCAAAAGGTACTTTGATCATCATCGGCGGCAATATGTATCTGCCTCCGGATACAAATGACGCAGTGGAAATGGAAGACCCGAATTTTTATGATTCGGGAATTTTGAAAATATTTTCCGAACAGCTCCAGGGCAAAACCCGGCGCATTGAAATTATCCCCACAGCGTCCAATTTCCCTGAGGAGGCAGCAGCCCGGTATGTTGATGCCTTTGACAAATTGGGCCTTGAGAATATTGGCGTTCTGGATGTCAGATCCCGCGAAGATGCACAGAACGAAATTTTGATCAAACGAATTACAGAAGCGGAAGGCGTTTTGTTTACAGGAGGGGATCAACTGCGTTTGACCACCATTTTCGGGGGGAGCTTGTTCCTTGAGGCCCTCCGTGAACGCTATCTCTATGATAAGATTGTGATCGCCGGAACCAGTGCCGGGGCCATGGCCATGTCCGAGACCATGATTTCCCAGGGGAGCAGCTCCGAAGCCCTGCGCAAAGGGGAAATCAATTTCTGCTCCGGATTTGGATTCATCAAAAATATGATTATCGACACTCATTTTGTACAGCGGGGACGGATAGGTAGACTCTTTCAGGCCATAGCCAGCAATCCGGGGTCTCTTGGGGTGGGACTGGGAGAAGATACCGGTCTGCTGATCACCCGGGGAGACATCAAGGAGGTCATTGGATCAGGCCTGATTATCATTGTAGACGGCACATGGATTCGGCATACAAATATTGCCTCCATTGGAAATGGTGAACCCATCTCCATTGAGAATCTCAACGTCCATGTCCTGGTCCCGGGTGATAGCTATATCTTAGCCGAGAAAAGGATTATCCATACGGAATCAGAATGAACATCGAACGTTTGATATCAGTTGCATGGGGAAAACAGGAAATTTCAGGAAAACAATTTTGGAGGAATATATGAAAAAAAATATTTTTATCATCGGTTTGGATGACTTTAATCTGCAAATGCTGCAATCGGTCCGCAATGCCGAAGACTACAACTTCATCCGACTCTTGGACATTCACAAACTGATCGATACCGATACCTACCGGTTGATTGACATGCTTGAGCTGGCGGAGGAGCAGCTGGATCGATTCGAAGGTTCCATCGATGCCATCGTCGGGTATACCGATTTTCCCGTCAGCACCATGGTCCCCATACTCTGCGAAAAATACGGGGTACCGGGTCCATCCCTGGAAAGTGTGCTCAAATGCGAGCATAAATACTGGAGCCGCCTGGAGCAACGCGTGGCCATACCGGAACATATACCCCAGTTTTCCAGCTTCGATCCCTTCGATGACCAGGCCCTGGACCAGATCCCCTTTGCCTTTCCCTTTTGGATTAAACCCATCAAATCCACGGCCTCGCAATTGGGTTTCCGGATAGGCACTAAAAAAGATTTTTCCAGAGCGATCAAGGTGTTGCGTGAGAAAATCGGTTTGTTCAAGCCGTTTGACCTCTTGCTGGACAGAGTTGACCTTCCCGAGAGCGTGGCCGGGATAAACAGCAGTTTTTGCGTGGCTGAGCAGATCATTTCCGGCCGGCAGTGTACGCTGGAAGGGTATGTCTGTAACGGCCGGGTGCAGACCTATGGGATTATTGATTCCATCCGTGAATCCAACCGAACCACCTTCGCCCGCTATCAATATCCTTCAAGACTGCCCCGGCGGATCCAGGATGAAATGAGCCGGATATCGGAGAGGATCATGCGGCACATCAAATTTGACCATTCCGCTTTCAACCTTGAATTCTTCTGGAATGAAAAACAGGATAAAATCTGGTTTCTGGAAATCAACACCCGGATTCCTCAGTCGCACAGTGATCTCTTTGTCAAAGTAGATGGCGTTCCCAACCATCAGATCATGCTGGAGGTGGCATTGAACAGGGAGCCCGTCTTCCCCGGGAGACAAGGGAAGTACCGGGTGGCCGGGAAGTTTTTTCTGCGGGAATACCAGGACAAATTGATAACCGGCATTCCTACCAGGGAGGACATCGCTGAAATCAGCCATAGGCTTCCCGGAACCCTGATAGATCTGCAGGGAAAAGTGGGAATGAAGCTATCGGAAATACCGGAGCAGGACAGCTACAGCTATGCCACGGCCTTTATCTATATGGGCGGGCAGAACCAGCATGAGCTTCTTGAAAATTATAAGAAATGCATCCAGTCGCTCAAATTCCAATATGCGGATCTGACCATTCCTTCCGTGACGTCCAAAGCCTCTTCCGAGGCCGAGCCTCAGGTGGCGATCCAGGTTTTGAGTACACCTGTTGATATTTCCGGAGCTGAAAGCGCATCCGGCCTGAGCCGGAAATCCCAGGACGAGCTGTTACCCTGATTTTTCTGTGCAGACTTCGTACATTTATACCCATAAAGGATGTTTAACCTATGAAAATTTTAGATATACGTGCCCTGCGCGGGCCGAATTACTGGTCGAACTGGCGGCATAAACTCATGGTCATGCGGGTTGATCTTGAAGAGATGGAAGAGTATCCCTCCAATACGGTTGAAGGATTTCCCGAACGCTTGAAAAATCTCATTCCCACCCTGCATGAACACCGGTGTTCCAGGGGCTATGAGGGCGGTTTTCTGGAAAGACTTCAGGAAGGGACCTGGATGGGGCACATCATGGAGCACGTGGCCCTTGAGATTCAAACCCTGGCCGGAATGCAGACCGGCTTCGGCCGCACCGTCCGGGATGGAGAAGAGACGGTCTACAACGTTATCTTTGACTATGAAGAGGAACGAGCAGGGTTTTATGCTGCAAAAGCGGCTTTCCGTATTGTCCAGGCCATGCTGAACGCTGAGAGCTATTCCGTGGAAAAGGACATCGATACCCTGCGGGAAATACGCGAAGAAGTACGATTCGGCCCCAGCACGGGTTCCATTGTGGCTGAAGCCGTGAAGCGCAACATTCCTATTCTGCGCTTGAACGATTATTCCCTGGTTCAGCTGGGCTGGGGGATTCACCAGCAGCGAATTCAGGCCACAGTGAGCGGAAAGACCAGCAGCATCGGCCTGGAGATCGCCCATGACAAGGAAGAAACCAAAAACATGCTCCACAACAACGGCTGTCCGGTGCCCCATGGTCTGGTTGTGTCCAGTCCGGATGAGTTGGAAAGCGCCCTGGTGCGCATCGGTTACCCCGTGGTTATAAAGCCTGCTGACGGAAATCATGGAAAAGGCGCAACGATAAATATCCAGACCCCTGAGGACGCCAGGACCGCCTTCGAAGTGGCCCAACAACACTCATACCGGGTGATTGTCGAAACCTGTATTCAGGGAGCGGATTTCAGGATGTTGGTCATCAATTATCAATTAGTGGCCGCTGCCAGGCGCACACCGGCCCATGTAATGGGTGACGGGACCTCCACCATCCAGGAGTGTATCGACAGAGTCAACCAGGATCCCCGGCGCGGTTATGGACATGAGAATGTGCTGACGGAAATCAGCGTGGATGCAATGACCAACCGCATTCTGGATCAGGCCGGTTTGAGTCTGGATTCGGTTCTGCCCAGGGATCAGGTCCTCTATCTCAAGAGCACGGCCAATTTGAGCACCGGCGGAATTGCCGAAGACGTGACCGAGACCGTGCATTCCTTTAATCAGTTCATGGCCGAGCGGGTAGCCAGGCTTATTGATCTGGATATTTGCGGCATAGATATCATTGCCCCCAGTCTGAGCGAACCGATCACTGAAAACAAGGGGGCCATCATTGAGGTCAATGGAGGGCCGGGGTTTCGCATGCATCTTGGCCCGACCCTGGGCAAGCCGAGAAATGTGGCCGCACCGGTCCTGGATATGTTGTTTCCCACCTCGCACTCGGGCCGGATCCCCATCGTATCCGTGACCGGCACCAATGGAAAGACCACCACCACGCGCCTGATCGCCCATATTATGAAAACGGCAGGTGAAAAAGTGGGCTATACCACGACGGATGGCATTTATATTCAGAATCAGCTCCTGTACAAAGGAGACTGCTCAGGTCCGGAAAGCGCAAGGTTCGTCCTGCGTGATCCCACGGTGAATTACGCGGTTTTCGAGACCGCCAGGGGCGGCATGCTCCGGGCCGGCCTGGGCTATGACCTCTGCGATGTGGGGGTGGTGACCAATGTCGCCTCGGATCATCTGGGATTACGCGGCATTCACACCCTGGAGCAGTTAACCCGGGTGAAATCCCTGGTTGCCGAGAACGTGCATGCAGATGGGTACGCGGTCTTAAACGCGGATGATGATCATGTTTTCTCCATGCAGAAAGACGTTCCCTGCAAAACCGCCTTGTTCAGCATGGATGAAAACAATCCTCGTCTAAAGGAGCATTGTGCCGGGGAAGGGATCGCCGTTTACTACGAAAGCGGGGTTATCGTTCTGCAAAAAGGTGACTGGAAGATACCGGTGGAGAAGGTTACCTCAATACCCTTGACCTACTACGGCAAGGCCGCTTTTCAAATTCAAAACGTTCTGGCTGCAACTCTGGCCGCGTATGTGCAAAACGTCAAAATCGAAGATATCAGACTCGGCCTGCAGACCTTTGTCCCCTCCGCTGCTCAACTGCCCGGCCGGATGAATGTTTTTGAATTCGAAAAATTCAAGACCCTGATTGACTATGCCCATAATCCGACCAGTATCGATGCCGTGGGCAAATTTGTCAATCAGCTGGGAGCATCCTACAAGGTTGCGACGCTTGCCGGAACTGGAGACAGAAGAGACCAGGACCTGTACAATATCGGCTGGGCGGCGGCTGAGCACTTTGATGAGATCATTGTCTGGGAGGATGAAGACTATGCCCGGGGCCGGGACAGTCAGGACGTGGTGAAGCTGCTCCTGGATGGGGCCGGCAGCAATGCCAAGAAACCCAAGGTGGTATTTATCCAGGATGAAGACGAGGCCGTGGAACAGGCCATGTGCAATGCAAAAACCGGTTCGGTTATCTGCATCTTCACGGCCAGGGTCGAGGAAATGACAGCCAAAATGGATCAGTTTATGGAAAAGGAAATCGATCTCGAGATCTCCCTAGAGGATATCCCAAACAGGGAATACACTGAAACGTAACGGGAATGGGGTTTTTAAATGGAAAAGATCAAAGGCGGCGAGCTTCGAGAGTATATCGGAGTTCTGATAGAGTTGTTTGAAACGCGCGACGGTTCGATGACTCCCTGTATCATGCTCCAGACCACGGACGAAAAAGAGTATCGAATTGTTGAAGGCCTGGACCTGAGCCGCTTTCTGCGGCAAAGGGTACGCATCATCGGCAGACTGCATCTGACTGAGGGGGAGAAGGCCCTTGAAATATTGCAGGTGACCCCCGTCGAACTCAGCGGGTCACTTCAAGTCGAATGAAATTTTCATATGAAAAGTAAAGATCCCTTAAGCATCGCCATAAAGCAAAGAATCCACCTTGGAAACAAAGGCTCTGAATACCCGCTCCCGGGTTGTGTTGATCCTGATCTGAAACGGGACACTGAAGAATTCCTGCTGCTCCTCCTGAAGTGCTTTGACGACAAGGTGCACCTGAACCAACTGAGAACAGGCATGGCTGCATCTTTCACACCCAAGGCAGCTCCAGAGGGAAGCCTTTGCCGGAGCAACTCCCAAGACGTAACACCGGATGAAATAAAGGGGATCAAACTCAGGAAAATCTAATTTGGTCCTGGAAACCGTGAGGGGACAAACACTTGAGCACTCCCGGCAGGTCAGGCAGCGGGTATGGTTCATAGAATGGGCAAGAGAACGTTTAGGGAGCTTGATCTGCAAGGGTTTAGAAAGGATCGACAAGGGTT
>JAGYOT010000219.1 GCA_018399455.1 Desulfobacterales bacterium | reverse complement strand
GCCGGTCAGCCCGTCGGGCGGCGTCCTGTCTGCGCATCCGGTGCTGGTTGCGGGTTTGGCCAGAATTATTGAAGCGGTTCTGCAGATCCGGGGCGAGGCCGGGGCCCATCAGGTGGAAAATGTTAAAACGGCTCTGGCCCAGGGAATCAACGGGCCCTGCGGTCAGAGCCATTGCGTCTGGGTTTTGGGCGCTGAGAAAGGAGGCGAATAAATGGCCAGACGGGTTGCAATTGTCGGAACCGGACAGACCTATCATAAAAGCCACCGCCTGGATGTAAACGGCAGGGAAATGATCAATGAGGCCGTAACCCGGGCGCTTGAGGATTGTGAACTGACCATCGCTGATATTGATGCCATTGTGATCGGCAACATGGACCACTTTGAGGCGATCAATTACGTGGACACCTGGAGCGTTGAAGGCTCCGGTGGGTACATGAAACCGATCATGAAAATTACAACAGGGGGAACGACAGGGGCTTCGGTTGCCATTGCGGCGCATTACCATGTCGCCTGCGGCCTGTTTGACCGGGTCCTTGCCATTGGCTGGGAGAAAAATTCCGAAAGCGACACCACAGCTGCGATTATTACCTGCAGTGATCCGATCTGGGACCGGTTTTCGTATTCCGGCGCCATTCCGAGCCTGGCGACCGAGGCATCCGCCTACATGGAGCAGTATGGGGCGACCCAGGAGGATGCCGCCCATGTTGCCGTAAGGGATCGGACGCATGCGCTCAACAATCCCTATGCCCAGATGTATGGACGTCCGGTTTCCGTTGAGGATGTGATGGCTTCGTCCATGCTGGCCTATCCGATTAAGCTTCTGGATGTTTGTCCACGAACGGACGGTGCATGCGCTGTCGTTTTTGCTGCAGAAGGCGTGGCCGAAAAACTGGCTTCAAAGCCGGCCTGGGTGCATGCGAATTCTGTAAGGCATGCAGCAACATGGTTCGGGGATGTGGATTACGACTCGGGGATGCTGTCTCTGCAGCGGGCTTCTGCCGAAGCTTATGACAAGGCCGGCATCAGATCGCCGGCAGATGATTTCGATGTCGCCGAACTTTATCTGCCTTATTCATATGCCGGTCTGAAGTGGATCGAAGTGCTCGGCTTCTGCGGGCCGGGAGAGGGCCCGCGGTTTGTGAGGGACGGCCATACTGACATGACCGGCAAAATCCCGGTAAATCCATCAGGCGGCGTCATCAGCACCAACTGCATCGGGGCGACAGCCCTGCTGCGGGTTGCAGAAGCGGCTGTCCAAATTATGGGGAAGGGGGATAAACGCCAGGTTCCTGAGGTAAAAAAAGCTTTGGCAACCGGGTTCGGCGGATGCTGGTGGTCGGATGTGGTGATTCTGGGAAGTGAAAGGCCGGACTAAAGAAAATGGAGCATTGCGTAACCTATCAATTCATTTAAGCATTTCAATTCATTTAAGCATTGAGGATCCCAAATGGCAGCAGATACAGACAAAACTGAATTGTTGACGGTCAGTTCCGGGGGACAGGCCATGCCTTACGAATGGTCGATCGGTCTTTACGGGAGCCGGTTTTTCCAGGAGATAAAGGAGCATAAACGCTTTTTGGGGATACGTTGCCCCAAATGCGGTCTGGTAAGGGTGCCGCCGAGGCGGATATGCGGCCCCTGTTTCCAGAAACTCGAAGAACTCGTGCCCCTTTCCGATACAGGCACGATTACGGCCTTTTCAATCGTCAGTTATCCGTTCATTGATCCTGACACAGGCGTTCAGCGGCCGATTCCGTATACTTATGGGTATATCCGAATGGACGGGGCGGACAATATTTTTTCTCACCTGATCAACGAAACCGATGTCGAGAAAATAAAAGTGGGGATGAAAGTCAGGGCGGTTTTCAAAGCACCGGAAGAGATGTGCGGCAATATACAGGATATCCGATATTTTGAGATTATCCGCTGAATCGGAAAAACGATTGCGGCAGCCCATATGTGTGTTTTCCATATTCAAGAGCGCGATGTGAGCGAGGCCCTTGTCCGGGGCGGTCGGAATCAATGGCTTTATAACGCCCGGTGCGGCGATGCCCTGCTGGTCTTTGGAGCCAATCATCCGGGGAAAGCTTTAATGATTCATAACGGGGACAGTCTGCTCTACCGTTTCGACTTAAACCAGGAAAGCGCTCACCAAATCTCGGAGACGAACCACTGCTTTGTCGGGAAGGTCAGATCCATCTACCAGAGACAGCTGATTGGTTTTTCTCAGGACTCGAGATTTATGCTTGCCACCGATGGATTTTTAGATATTATTCGGGAAATCAGAAAATTGAAACGTGCGGATCCGTTTCAATCCATCACGGAGATTTGGAAAACTGCGCCGGTTGACCACGTTGTCTCCCAAATGCTGGAAAGATATGATACGGATCCGTCCATGCGCGATGACCTGGCTGTGATTGCACTGGATCCCAACGCAGCCTCTCAGGTTTAAAAAAATGCTGAGTTGCAATGGATAAACTTGTCCTGAAAACTCATGGCTTCGGTTAATCCAGCGGAGTGTGGGGAATGCCGCAGACCAAAATAAAAATCATCTCGGCCGCCGAGGAGCTGTTTGCCGAAAAGGGGGTCAAGGAAACCACGATTGCCGCAATTGCCAGAAAAGCGGGGGTTGCGGATTCCAATGTCTATTTGTATTTCAAAAGCAAGCAGGATCTTCTTTTCTCCGTCGCGTATGAACGCTTTCTGGAAGCGCTCGACATGCTTAACGAGCACCTTCAGGGCATTACTGAGCCCTGGTCCAGGTTGAGCAAGATGATCTGGTACAGTCTGCGCTATAATGACCAGCACCCGGAGTATGTACGTATCCTGCTCTTTGAGTGCCGTTCCAGAAAGCAGTATTATACCTCCCCGGCTTACAGCCTGATGCGGCGCCACGCAGGGATTCTTTTAAACATTTTACAGCAGGGCATTGATCAGGGGGATTTTCGAAGTGATATCAACCCGGCGCTGATTCGCGATGTCGTTTACGGCACGTTTGATTTTGAAACCATCAGTTGTCTGGCAGCCGGGGAAATAAAGGAAAGCATCCATGATCTGGATGACCTCATGTTGATTTTTCGGTTAATGCTTTCCCCTCCTTCAAGAGAAATGAAAGAAAAGGACAAGGAAGCCCGAATCCTGGCGGCAGCCGAAAAGGCCTTTTCCCGGTATGGCTACAACCATGCCAAGGTAACGGATATTGCCGGCATGGCCCATGTGGCCGAAGGGACGATATACGAATATTTCAAAAATAAAGAGGACTTGCTCCTTACGATTCCGGCCAGACGGTTTCAGGACCACCTGAAAAAGATGCCTGAAACCTTCCACATAAAAACCCCGCTGCGGAAACTGCGCCGGTTTATGCGGTATCATTTTTCCCTTTATTTGCCCAACCGGGATTTTCTGCGGGTCTTTTTGCTCGACGTCCAGTTAAATATTCGGTTCTATCGCTCATCTGCCTATCAGGACTACAAGAAATACATTGCCACGTTTGAACAGATCGTAAGAGAGGGCCAGGAGGACGGAAGTTTTAGGAAGGATATCAATCCGCGGGTCCTTCGCAACATGTTTTTGGGAGCCTTCAGCCATATGGCCCTGCGCTGGATAATGATCGGCAACGGCGAAGATATCGATAAAATGCATGAAATCGATGAAGTTATCGATTTGTTTGCCAATTCTGTTATAAAGGGGTCAAATCTTTAATCTTGACAAGCACAAATTGTCAAGATTAAAGATTTGACCCCTTTACTATTAGAGTATGGCCTTAACCGCTAGAGGTATTTTCTTCCTGCAGGTTATCTTTGAGCAGGTGACGCAATTATTCCGCGACGGTTCGAGACTGCACCCTTCACATTGAGCCACCAGATCAATGGCATCTTCCATCTCCGCTTTCAACGCCTGGTAATCTGCGATCTTCTGCTCGATTGCGGCTTTCTGTCTTTCGAGATGTTTCATCACTTCCCGGGACGCTTCATGGCCTGTTCTGCCGTTGCGCCGGGCCAGGTAAATCGATTTGATATCCTTGAGCGCCAAGCCCGCATCCTTCAGTTTTTGAACGAAAAATACCGTATCAGCGGCATCAGGCGTGAAAAGATAAAACCCGCCGGGACTCCTCCCCGCAGCTTCAATAAAGCCTTCCTCGAGATAATACCGGACAGTTCTGACTGTCACCCCCGCTTTTCGTGCGATTTCTCCAATCTGAAGGAGTTTGTTTTCATGCCTGTTTAACATATTTAAACCATAACCATACAATTACGTTATTGTCAAAAAAATTGTTCAAAAACGGACCTGTTTTTTTCGAAAGGCCGAAGAGGAACGGGTATAACCGGAAACGACAATGGCGAATCAAACCCCATACATAAGGTTACAATCTGTTATCATGGTAAAAGGATTGTTTTTGCACTTTGACACCGATTAAAATTTTGGGGTAATATCTTATTTTATTTTCAATTTCCTTTTTTACAGTCATGAACTGAGGCGATCAATGAATCATAACACTTTGGACTGTTGAGCCGTCATACTCATAGTTTCT
>JAGYOT010000218.1 GCA_018399455.1 Desulfobacterales bacterium | reverse complement strand
GGTGGAAAAATACCGGGATAAAGTGGATGCCTTTGCGGTTTCAAGCTATTTCAGCCCCTTGAATCCCTCTCATGAGGAAGCGGTATTTGATGCTATTCAAGGGATTTGTGATTTACCGGTGGTCCTGGGGCATCAGCTGTCTACAGCCATTGACTCAATCAAGCGGGCCACCACAGCCTGCCTGAATGCCTCGCTTGTGGCGGTTATGCAGGAGTTTATCGCCGCCGTCCAGGAATCACTTAAAAATCAGCGCATCAATGCGCCCCTGATGATTGTTAAGGGCGATGGTTCGCTGATGCCGCATGCTGAAGCCGCGGAAAAGCCGGTCGAGACCATTCTTTCCGGGCCGGCCGCAAGCGCCATCGGCGGACTTTTTTTCTCCCGGCACGGCAATGCGCTGATGATCGATGTAGGGGGCACCACCACGGATATGGCCCTTATTCAGGATTCTCAGATGACGATAACCGATGAGGGCGCGCGGGTCGGGGAAATCAAAACCGCTGTAAAGGCGGCCCGCATCCGAACCGCGTGTGTGGGTTGCGACAGCCGGATCTCTTTTGGGCAGGGCGGTAAAACGGAGGTGGGGCCGGACCGGGTCGTGCCCCTTGCCAGGCTGGCGGCGCAACACGAGAATGTGAAAAAGACGATCGCCGGCTTGAAGCGAAAAGACAAAAGTACCTGGACTCAGAATGATCTTGATTACTGGTTTCTGCATAAGTCCATTGATCCTGAATCCATGGGCTTTACGGACCCCAAGCACCTGCAGCTGATTCATTTGTTAAATGAATCGCCCAAGAGTCTGACCGAGATTTTAAACCAAACCGATGTCTATCATGCCGTCCAGCTAAACGCAGACCTGCTGATGCGCCAGGGCCTGATCGAACAGGCGACCCTTACCCCGACAGACCTTTTGCATGTCAGCGGCCAGATGGATGTATGGGACCGGGATGTCGCCCGCCAGGCGGTGGAATGCGCCTGCCATATTTACGGGCGTGACCCGAAAACGTTTGTATCAGAGACGCTGGAATTGATCGTTGCCACCATGATCGAAGAAGCCATTGTATTTCTGGCCCGCCAGGAAGAAGAGATCGAATTGCCTGAAACCGTTGACGGGGCATGGGGTCGATGGATGCTCGATGAAGCCATTAGCGGTAAAAACGAATATGTATCGGTCAATATCGCAAGTCGCTTCCCGATCATCGGGATCGGAGCGCCTGCCGGAATTTTCGTTAAAAAAGTGGCGGAATGCTTAAAAGCCCCCTTCATCTTGCCGGAGCATGCCCATGTCGCCAATGCTGCCGGTGCAGTGGCGGGATCGGTAATGGCGGACAAAGAGGCCCTGGTCTACGTACAGGAAAGCGAGGGGTCTCATGCCCATATCGTTCAGATTGGAGATGATCGCCGGAGCTTTCCGGAATATGAAGAGGCCATTTCTTACGCCAAAAAAAAGGTCAGGGATCTCGCCGTTGAAAGTGCTGAGGCCTCTGGAGCGGTTTCGCCCCAGGCCAATGTGAAGATCAAAACCGAAGGCGCCATTGAACGCGTCCAGGCCCGGGCCGTGGGCAATCCCCGACTTTCTGAACAATGGGGAACAATGCCCGGATAATGATAAGGAAAAATCAAATGACGCTTGAAGAGCGGATACAAAAGATTCTCAGGGATGACGGCATCACCTATGAAGTGGTGAGCCATGAACCCGTCTACACCAATCCGGCAATGGCAGAGGCCTTGCAGGTGAGCGATGCGGAAACGGTAAAGTCTCTGGTGCTTGTCACCAAAGAAGGCGAAATGATTGTGATGGTTTTGCCGGGGGACCGCCGGGTGGACTGGAAGGCGGTGGCATATGCCGCGGGCAGCAAGAAGGTTTCATTTGCCGGGCCCGAGATTGTAAGAGAGACTGTCGGTTGCGATGTGGGCTGTATACCGCCTTTTGGACATGTATCCAGTATGGCCATTTATATGGATAAAGCTCTGATTGATACCCCATATATCTATTTTAATCCCGGAGTGCATGATAAATCCTATAAAATTCCCGGTACGGCGCTCAAGAGCCTCTGCCGGCCGGTTTTTGTTTAAAACAGCGCTCAAACGCCCGGTTGGACGTCTGAGCGGGTAAACCATGGGTGGATTATGAAGAAAGAATTTATCATTTCAGCAGTGGGCCTCAATGTCCCCGGTATTGTGGCCATGGTATCAAAGGAAATCTATAACTGCGGATGCAATTTTGAAGATTCCCGAATGACGCTTCTGGGACATCATTTTGCCCTGATGATCCTTGTGAGTGCATCATCTGAGGAGATGGGCGGGGAACTGGAGGCGGCCTGTAAAAGGCTCGATGGAGACAAGGACCTGAAGGTAGCGCTTTTTCCGGTGGATGTGCCGGGTGATAAGCGCTATCCGACCGAACCCAACTATGAAATCCGGGTCAAAGGAAAAGACCGGATGGGCATTGTGTATCGAGCGACCCAGCTGCTCGCCTCTTTGAACATCAATATCGTGGATCTGGAAACCAGAATTGAAAGCCGGGCCAGAAACGGTGAGCCCGTTTTTCTGATGCGAAGCAGTGTGGTTGTTCCCAGGGAGGTTGACGGAGAGGAACTCAGGAAGGATCTTAAACTGCTGGCAGAGGACCTTCAGGAGATGATTTCACTCACTCGTTTGCCGGAGGTCTAAAGTGAAATCAACGTTTCAGGCGGCTAATGCATAGGAGCAGGAGTGTTGGGGGCGAAGCCGCCCGCTCCTTGATCTTGCGGGACCAATAACTGATTGAATAACGGGCGGATTGCCCTTAAACGTATTCTAAAATGCCAAAATTGACAATTTATCCGATGGGCGAATCCATTGAAATGCGACGCGGGGAAAGCGTTCGTGATGCCCTGTATCGCGCCGGCATAGAGCTTGATTCGCCTTGTAACGGTCAGGGCATCTGCGGCAAATGCCAGGTCCGGGTTGAAAATCCGGAGTTATTTCAAAAAACACCGCATCCGGACATATCACCGGAACAGGAAGCCGCCGGTGTTCGTCTGGCCTGCCAGTTGACGCCCAGAAAAGACATCACTGTTCATTTGCTGTCCGCGTATACCCAAAATGCCTACCGGATTCTGGAGGGCCAGCGATACCCGGATGACAGGGAGGCTGAAGAAGGCCGTCGTAATCTGACGGCGCCGGAAAGAAAATCACCGGAGGGTTGGCGGCCGGCCGTACGGGTCACCGAAGCCGGAGGAAGGTTCTGGCTTTATTACGACGGCCTGGAGCCCCGGCAGTTGATTGTGTGGCATAAGAACTGGCCGCCCAGAGGTCTGGCCATTGATATTGGTACCACCACGCTGGTGGTTACCCTTATATCCCTGGACACCTGCCAGGAGCTTTCCACCGCATCCAGTATGAATCCGCAGGGCCAGTATGGACATGACGTGGTGCGGCGGATCCAGGGGGGATCCACCCCGGAAGGGCTTGAAAAGCTTTCCGGCTGCGTCCGCGCCGGTTTGAATGAACTGATCGACGAGGTTTGCCGGGATTCCCAAACAAGGAACGATCAAATTTTGGATGTGGTCATCGGCGGCAATACCACCATGCTGCAACTGGCGGCCGGAATTGATCCGGAGCCGCTGGGCCGGGTTCCTTTCACGGTTGGTATTGAATCAGGCCTGACATATCCTTCCTCCCGATTCGGACTGTCCGTGAATCCAGCAGCCCGGGTCTATATCCCGCCGGTGGTGCATGCCTATATCGGTGCGGATATCAGTGCGGGGCTGCTGGTGTGCCAGGGATTTTTTGAATCGGACCAATCTGTTTTGTTTGTTGATGTAGGGACCAACGGAGAAATGGGACTGAACGCAGGCGGCAAATGCCTGATGACATCTACAGCTGCCGGACCGGCCTTTGAGGGGATGAACATTTCGAGCGGAGGCCGGGCTCAGATCGGTTCACTGGAGCGGGTTTACACGAATGGCCTTGAGATTATCTTCAAGTCAATCGGTAACGCCCCGATCAAAAGCATCTGCGGCAGCGGGATCATTGATATCACTGCAGCACTCCTCAAAATGGGTATTATTGATGGCTCCGGGAGGATGCGAAGGCCGGGAGAAACCGACGGCCTGCCGGCTGATGTTGCAGCGCGTCTCTGCGAAATAAATGGAAGGGCCGCGTTTCATATCGAAGACGAGGTCTATTTTACCCAGGAGGTGCTCTACCTGTAAGCGGGTATTCACTTCCAGAAAGTAGAACTCGTCCCGCTCTTCGTCATAGATGTATTCCACGGTGCCGGCGGAGCGGTAATTCACCGATTGCCCGAGCGACACGGCCGCATCCAGCATGGCCTGGCGCGTGGTGGCTGGCAGGTTGGGGGCCGGGGTTTCTTCCACCACCTTCTGGTTGCGGCGCTGCAGGGAGCAATCCCGTTCCCCCAGGGCGACCACGTTGCCGTGGCCATCGCCGAACATCTGCACTTCCACATGGCGGGCCCGGGCGATGAAGCGCTCCAGGAACACGCCGCTGTCGTTGAAAAAGCTCTGGCCCTGGCGGCGCACGGTTTCAAAAGC
>JAGYOT010000217.1 GCA_018399455.1 Desulfobacterales bacterium | reverse complement strand
AGTTCCGGGCGTCTTACACGACCTTGCTGACCTTTACAAAGTTTTCCTGATAGGCGACGGCCCCGCCTGCCGGATCCCATTTACCAAGGCAGCCCTGCATGAACTTGTTGTCCGCAAGTCCTTTTTTATAGGCCCGGCTCTCCACGGGCAGGGTATGGCCAAAGCCATGGAGCACAAACACGGCCTCCGGATGAATGAATTCAGTGACCTTGGCTTTGACCTTTTCGGTGTGGCCGTTTTTGCTGACATCCACTGTCTCCCCGTCCTCAATGTTTAGTTTTTCGGCCTCTCCGGCGTTTATATTTTCGTCCATGAGTTCATTCAGGGTGGGGTTGTTGACAGTATGACTCTGGGTGTGCTGTGCGCACCGGCCGAAGGTCATCCGGTTTGAAATCGTAGGCCACGTCTTTTCTGCCAATATAGGCGCAATACGGATTCGTGCAACCAAAGCTCCTTTCTTATCCGGATCTTAGCCGTCAGCGTTGAAGATAACAGGCCCGCAGCTTCAGGGAAACGACACTGCTTGTCCAAACCCGGCATACTTGTTAAAAAATGATTTATTCGCTTGCGTTTAATGCAAAATCTGTTATGGTAGGCCATTCAACAAGGTTTCGGCAGGGGTTGCCGGGGCAGTTTTTTTCTGAAGGAAACCATCCTTATTCATGAGTTGCGTCCTCCAGATTAAAACTTTGAGATTTTATAGAAAGGAGGATGCTTGTCATGGCCAGTGGAACAGTCAAGTGGTTCAATGACCAGAAGGGGTTCGGTTTTATCGAGCAGGAAGACGGCCCTGATGTCTTTGTCCACCATTCTGCCATCAACGCGAGCGGTTTTAGAAGCCTCAGCGAAGGCGACAAAGTTACCTTTGACATTGAGCAGGGCCGTAAAGGGCCGGCTGCGGTTAATGTGTCGACCGTCTAACTCTTAACACCTGTTAGAGAAGGGCATGTCACCTGTGCACGGTGACATGCCTTTTTGCTTTGCTTGTCTGCTTTAAATTCCCGGAATCCCCAGCGCGCATCTGTTTTGAATTTTTTTGCCGGTCTTGACGGCTAAACCGGCTCGCAGTGATATAAGCATCGCTCCCAAAAAGCGTACAAGGAGGTTTGAATGAATATCTATATAGGAAACCTGTCTTATGACACCACGGAGGAAGCCTTAAAAACCCTGTTTGATGAGTTCGGCGCCGTGGAAAACGTTAAGGTCATCAAAGACCGGTTCAGCGGCCGATCCAAAGGCTTCGGCTTTTTGGAAATGCCGAGCAACTCGGAGGCGGATAAGGCGATCAAGGCCTTGAACGGCAAACGCATCGATGGATTCAATATTAAGGTGAATCCGGCTGATCCTGGCGGAAAAAAAAGAAACAAACGCTCCCCCAGAAAAAGAAGAGGATTCTGACAGATATTTGAAACGTCTCCTTTAGGTTTGAGAAAACCGCGGGTATGGAAAATGACGAAGAAAAGCGCCGGCATCCTTCTTTACCGGTTTCGTGAAAACCGCCTGGAAGTGTTTTTGGTGCATCCGGGCGGTCCTTTCTGGGCAAAAAAAGACCGTGCCGCATGGTCCATTCCCAAGGGCGAATTCGATGATTCCGAAGATCCGCTTCAGGCTGCAAGAAGGGAATTCCGTGAGGAGACCGGCTTTTGCCCGGAGGGGGATTGTCTCGAGCTGGGCAGCCTGAAACAGTCCGGCGGGAAGCTGGTTTATGCCTGGGCCCTCGAGGGGGACTGCAATGCTGACGCCATTTCAAGCAACATGTTTGAAATGGCGTGGCCGCCGAAATCCGGCAGAAAGCAACGCTTCCCGGAGGTGGACCGGGCTGCCTGGTTTGCCGTTGACCAGGCCAGGGATAAGCTCCACAAGGGCCAGGTTGCTTTTTTGGACAGGCTCACTGCCCGGCTTGACCTCAGTTTTCACTGAACTAAGGCGGCCCGTCCTGTTTTCTTCTGGTGAATTAATCCCAATAGAGCCCCATAAGCTTTCAATGGGGCCCCATCATCTCAGTTTCAGATTTTCAGTTGTGCCTTCAGAGACCGTTCAAAAACCGGCGGATAAACCAATTTCGCCCCCAATACCAGATCCTGATATGCCTAATACGGGATCACGGTCAGCGCAATGGCCAGAAAAGGAATCAGGGCAAAAAGCATGGTAATACAGTAGCCGAACATGTGCCGGGCCCGGATGCCGGTGATGCCAAGAAGCGGGATCGCCCAGAAGGGCTGGAACAGGTTTGTCCAGGCATCACCCACGGAATACGCAACAATGGTTTTTCCGATGGGAACGTTTAATTCCTGGGCTGCGCGCAGCACGGTTTCCCCGACCACGCTCCATTCGCCGCCGCCGGAGGGAACGAAAAGATTGGCGAGCCCGGCGGTCAGCCAGGAGACGATCGGAAACGTTCCCGGGCTTGAGATGTTGACCAGCCAGCCAGCCATGATGACGCCCAGCCCGGAAAGGCTGATCATGCCCATAATACCCGCATAAAATGGGAACTGCAGAACGATTCCGGCCGCGGATTTGGCGGCTTCGTAAAAGCTTTCCAGGTAGCTCTTCGGGCTAGTGTAAAGAGCAAGCCCGATAAAAAGGAAACTGAAATTGACTATGTCGAGGTTCAGGCCCCTGCCTTCGACAAAAAAGTACTTGGCAATGTAGATAATCCCCATGAGAGCGAGCAGACCGCCGATGATTTTGCTGTTGTCGATTTTGTCGGCGATTGACGCCGCCTGTTCTTCCTTTCGCTTTTCAGCCGCCTCGTCCGTTACCTTGACGGCCTCGGGTACGTAGTAGTCAATCCCATGGATACGGGCTTCGGATTTGGGGGTCAGCAAAAACATGATAATGCTCGCATAAACAAGCGAAAGAACGCTCAAGGCGAGACCGTAGCCGGAAAAGATCGTCTCGCTGGTGGGGATTACGCCGATCAGATCTGCAAAAATGTGGCCTTTTGTTGCCGAAAGCAACGGGGCGGAAGCGGAAAGCCCCCAGTGCCAGATGAGGCCCAGGCCCATGTAGCCGGCCGTGCAAAGAACGGGGTAATGCACTTTGATATTTTTGAAATAGGCCTGTCTGCCGGTTTCCCGGGCCATGATGGCCCCCACGATAAGTCCCAGCCCCCAGTTGATCCATGACAGGATCATGGCAACGAGGGCTACCATCACCACCGCCTGCCGACCCGTATTCGGCCATCGGGCAAGTCCCCTGATGAGCTTCTGGGTCAGCCGGTGGTAGGCCAGCACGTAACCGGTAACCAGAATCAGCACCATCTGCATTGCAAATGTATGAAGGTTCCAGAAACCGCCATACCAATGGTCGATCATTTGGATCGGTCCCTGACCGGCAATTACAAGGCCCATTACAAATGTGATGAAGGTGAGGATAATAGCGAATAAAAACGGATTGGGCATCCATTTCTGAACATTTTCCGAAATGCGGAATCCGACATTTTCCGGAAAACTTCCCTTTGCTTCTTCTTCAACCATGGTCAATGCCTCCTTTTTTTCTTGAGAGATCAACCAGGGCACAAGCAATAAAGTTGTGCCGGAATGGTTCAGTATAGCCTAAGGGTTTGTTATGTCAAATGAAAATCAAAATGAAATCAAAATCCGGCACCAACATCGGGGGAGCTTTTTTAAACGGCAATGCGACTTATATTTCGAGCCATTTCCTTCGAACCGGGATAGGAACGGGTGAAGCATTGGACAGGCGGATTGTTTGACATTATATTGGAACAAATTATTTTTTTCAAAACAGAGGGAAGGGAATTTTCAGAAAACCATGCATTTACGCCAAGCAAAAGGAGGAATATCATGGCAGAACAGACGACGCCTCAGCATTGCCCCGGATTTCAACAATTCAGGAATTTAAGCGCACTTACCTGCAAGTGTCCGGAATGCGGTGCGGAAAACGAGATTTTTTCCGATGAGTTTGACAGGCCGCACAAGTGCAGCAGCTGTGGTAAACCCATAGATTTTACAAAGTGCTCAATTGAAGGTTCAGGCGGGTCCAAAAGCCCCCGCTAGCTGCTACGGCCTGAGAGTCGATTGGTTTTCTCAGGCCGGGCAGACCGGATGGCATCCAGCGATATGCCTTTAGCGCCGGGGCCGGCTAGTTTCCGTTTCAATATCAGATGCGGTTTCTTCTTCTGTTATCAGGCCAAGAGAGCGGGCCCGCTGATACCATTGTTTGCGGGCCCACTTGCGCATATTGGGGATTTTGTCGGTTTCATCAATGATTTCAAAGCCGAGAAGCGTCTCCAGGATATCTTCCATGGTCGCCAGGCCCGCGATTTTTCCGTATTCTTCCACAATCAGGGCGATATGTTCACGCCGGTCCAGAAGCTGTTCAAACAGACGAAAAAGGCTCACCATCTCAGGCACAACAAGAATGTTCCGGCTTAGCTCCAGCAGAGCCTTGTCGGTTTCATCCCGGGCCAGGGCGAGCAAGAGATCGTTTTTTAAAATATAATAACGTATAAACGGCTGTATCTTGCCCTGCAGCGGTATCCGGGACACCCGGATATCCGGGTATTTTTCAAAAACCTCGCCCACTGTC
>JAGYOT010000216.1 GCA_018399455.1 Desulfobacterales bacterium | reverse complement strand
CTGGAGGGCCACGCTCCGTCGTGGCCGAAACCAACGATTTCGAAGGAAAAAAATGTTTCCACATTATCTAAAACGATATTCGCGGGGGGTTTATTTGGCCAGGATGCAAGATTTTTTCCTGGCGCTTGGACTGACGTGCATTCTGGTTACGCCGCCGGCGGCTGCAGGGCGACAAGAACCGATCCTTTCCGCCTCCGAGATCGACCATCCGCCCTTTTGCATCGTGGATGACCAGGGCCGGGCCGACGGCTTTTCGGTAGAACTCATGCGTGCCGCGCTCAAAGCGATGGGACGCGAGGTCACCTTCCGGACCGGACCCTGGGCCGAGGTGCGGGGCCTGCTGAAGCGGGGCGAAGTTCAGGTCCTGCCCCTGGGGGGTCGAACGCCTGAGCCTGAATTCCTTTTCGACTTTACCTTCCCTTACATGTCGCTTAAGGGTGCCATCGTAGTCCGGCAGGATACCAAAAATATCCAGGACCTGAATGATTTGCGGGATCGCACGGTCTCCGTCAAGAAGGGTGACAGCACTGAGGAATTCCTGCGAAGGGAGGATCGCGGCATCCATATTCACACCACGACCACCTTTGAAGAGGCCCTACGCGAGCTTTCCAAAGGCCGATATGATACCGTAATTATCCAGCGGCTCGTTGCCCTGCGATTGATCCAGGAAACAGGGCTGGTAAATCTGAAGGTCATCAATCGTCCCACCAAAGGCTTTCGCCAGGATTTCTGTTTCGCCGTCAAAGAGGGCGATCGCGAAACACTGGCCCTGTTCAACGAAGGGCTGAAGGTCCTGAAGAGAAGTGGTGAACAGCGCCGAATCTATGAGAAATGGCTGGGCGTCTACAAGGAAGAGCCGCTTTTACTAATCAGGGCCCTGTACTATTCCGCTATGGTCCTGATCCCTCTTGCTTTGCTCTTTCTGGGGTTTTTCCTGTGGCCCTGGTCCCTGCGCAGGCAGGTGCCCAAGCGGGAAACGGAGCTGGCCGCCGCCTCGGAACGCCCCCAGGCCATTCTCGGAGCGATTCCGGATATTATCATGGAGGTCGATGCCGACAAAATCTATACCTGGGCCAATCCGACCGGCATTGAATTCTTTGGAGAAGACGTGATCGGCAGGGAGGCATCGGAATTCTTTATCGGTGAACAAAATACTTACGACACGGTGAAACCGCTTTTCAACGGCAATGAGAACGTGATCTATGTGGAGAGTTGGCAACGGCGCAGGGACGGCGAAAAACGCCTCCTGGCCTGGTGGTGCCGGGTGCTCAAGGATGAAATGGGCGAGGCGATCGGGTCACTGTCCACCGCAAGGGACATCACCGAGCAAAAACAGACCGAAGAGGCATTGCAGCAAAGTGAAGCAAATTACCGGCTGCTGGTGGAAAGCCAGACAGACCTGGTGGTCAAGGTGGACCTGGAGGGCCGGTTCCTGTTCATCAGCCCGTCGTACTGCAGGCTGTTCGGCAAAAAGGAGGAAGATCTCCTCGGCAAGAAGTTCACGCCCCTTGTGCACGAAGAGGATCGAGGTCCCACCGAGGAGGCCATGAAAGCGCTCTATTCGCCCCCGCACACAGCCTACATTGAGCAGCGGGTCATGACAAAGGAGGGTTGGTTGTGGCTGGAGTGGGCGGACACGGCAGTGCTGGACAGCAGCGGGAACGTCAAGGAAATTATCGGCGTGGGCCGCGATATCACCAAGCGCAAGCAGTCCGAGGAAGAAATCCAGAAACGCGATATTCAATGCAAAAAGCTTGCCTCCCAAGTCCCGGGAATGATTTATCAATTTATGCAAAAGCCGGATGGAAGTCTTTGTATACCCTTCACCAGTGAAGGCATCCGCGATATTTTCGGTTGTTTGCCTCAGGATGTAAAAGATGATTTTTCTCCGATCGCAAAGGTAATATTGCCCGAGGATTTAGACCTTGTAACCAGTTCCATTAAGAAATCAGCCCGGCAATTGACACCCTGGTTTTGTGAATACAGAGTTCAAACCCCCGGTCAGTCGGTCCGCTGGATTGAAGGTCACTCGATACCGGAGAAGCTGGATGATGGCAGTATAATCTGGCATGGTTTCAATACTGATATCACCGAACGTAAACAGGCAGAAAAGGCCCTGCGGGAGAGTGAAAAGAGATATCGGGATCTTTTCGAAAACTCTACGGATTTTGTTTTCACCCTCGACCTGAAGGGTACCTTTACGGATGTGAATAAGGCGGCCGAAGATCTCACCGGCTACACAAAGGATGAGCTGATCGGAATGAATTATAGGGATTATATACCGGTGGATGATCACGAGAAGATCCTTCGGGCTTTTAAAAGTGTTTTCAATGAAGTTAAACCGCTAAAGGATTTCCCCCTTGAGGTGATAATCAAAGGCGGGGCCGGAAGATATTTTGAGACCTGCATCAGCCCCTTGATGAAAGAGGGGGAAGTCATCGGTTTTCAGGGGATTTCAAGGGATGTTACGGAGCGTTTACGGGTTCAGGAAGAGCGTGAGAACCTCCAGGCTCAGTTATCCAACGCCCTGGAGATGGCCCGCCTCGGCCACTGGGAATATGATGTGGCCGGGGACGTCTTCACGTTCAACGACCATTTCTACAAGATTTTTCGCACCTCGGCCGCTGAAGTAGGCGGGTATACTCTTTCATCGGCCGAATATACCAGGCGCTTTGTCCATCCTGACGATATGTCTGTTGTTGGGGAAGAGACCCGAAAAGCCATCGAATCGGCCGATCCAAACTTCAAGCGACAATTTGGGCACCGGATTATCTACGCAGATGGCTCGGTAGGCCATATCTCCGTCCGGTTTTTCATCGTCAAGGACGCCTGGGGCAAGACGGTCAGGACCTATGGTGTGAACCAGGATATTACAGAGTGGAAAAAACTGGAAGAGGAGTCTCTGAAAGTGCAGAAACTCGAATCTCTGGGCGTGCTGGCCGGAGGAATCGCCCATGATTTCAACAACACCCTGACTACGATCATGGGTAATATTGCCCTGGCCAGGGATCAGGCTTCTGCCGGGGATGATTTTTTTGACCTGCTCCAAGAAGCGGAGCTGGGTGCTACGCGTGCCCAGGGCCTGACCCGGCAGCTGCTGACCTTTGCCAGGGGTGGGGTGCCAATAAAAGAAACAGCCTCCCTCAAAGATATTCTCCAAGAATCATCCCTTTTTATGTTGCGGGGTTCAAAATCCAGGTGCGAGTTTTCCATCAAGGACGACCTGTGGCTGGCCGAGGTAGACACGGGGCAGATCAGTCAGGTCATCCAGAATGTCGTCATTAATGCGAACCAGGCCATGCCGGAGGGAGGGCTCATCCGGGTCGCAGCGGAGAATAGCATCATCCCTGACGGGCAGGCCCTGCCGATAAGGCCGGGGCGGTACATCAGAATATCCATCACGGATCAGGGGACGGGCATAGCCGGAAAGCACCTTTCTAAAATATTCGACCCCTATTTTACCACCAGGCAGAGAGGGAGCGGTCTCGGGCTTGCCACCAGCTTTTCCATCATCAAAAAGCACGGCGGGCATATCACCGTGGAATCCCGGCCGGAGGGCGGCACCACATTCCATATCTATCTGCCCACTTCGGACAAGGCTGTCCCAAAAAAAAAGGAAAGCGAAGAGGTAATAGAAATATGGGGCAGGATCCTGGTGATGGATGATGAAGCGCCGTTACGGAAAATACTCGGGCGAATGTTGGCCAACCTGGGGTATGAGGCGAAATTAGCAAAGGACGGGGCCGAGGCGGTCCGGATGGTTGAAGAAGCCGGAAAATCGGGAGAACCTTTTGCGGCCGTCATCCTGGACCTGACCGTCCCCGGCGGGATGGGCGGAAAGGAAACGATCAGGCGATTACTGGAAATCGACCCCGGAATAAAGGCCATTGTCTCCAGTGGTTACTCCAACGACCCGGTCCTGGCAAATTTCCAGGAATATGGTTTCAAGGGTATGATACCCAAACCCTTTGACCTCCGGTTACTTGGCAAGGTGCTTCATGAGGTGACCCAGAGCGATGTTGATCGGGATTAAGGAAATGTTTAAGGTTGTATTAAATATCTTCCGCTGTCGGTTTTCCCATCAGGTGGCAATGTCTTTTCCGGGGACAGATGAGGTGGAAAATATTTTAAAAGTGATCAGGGGGCATTCGTCATGAGCCATTACTTTCAGAAAACAGCCAGGGAAAAGCAAAACAAAAAAAATGCCATCCTCTCATCTTTGTCTACAGCGAGCCGGGCAATGGACCTGCCCCAGGAACATGGGGGCAAGATTCATCTGCTGATCACGGACGTGGTCATGCCTGAAATGAACGGCCGGGACCTGGCCGGGAAGCTTCAATCCCTGTATCCGGGGCTCAAGGTCCTGTTAATGTCCGGGTACACGGCCGATGTGATCGCCCACCGGGGGATATTGGAAACGGGCGTGCATTTCATGCAGCGACGGTGACGGACGCGACAAAGCGCGTCCCTCCAATGGATGGCCGGATAGGGCGACAAACCAAAGGTTCGAGGTGTCGTCCATTTCCAGGGTTTTGTGATTATTTCGCTTTTGAT
>JAGYOT010000215.1 GCA_018399455.1 Desulfobacterales bacterium | reverse complement strand
AAAAAAGATTCGTTGTCAATGAGATGTCGGCATTGACCCTCAAATTTCCATTCCCTCCAAAAATACCGGCAATACAGTCTTAATCGCGGTTTCCCCGTCTGGGATGGCTGGAACAGCGCCAATGTTTCCTTGACGGAAAAGCGAATTCAGTTGTAAGCAAAGGTAATTCAGAATATACTTCTAAAACTTGTCCATAATGTTTGCGTTGGAGGAAAAAATGGCACCGGTCAATTCAAAGGAATTTCTGTCGCACCCGGAAGTTATACAGACCACCCGCACACACAATAAGGTCATGGAAAAACGTTTAAGCTTTATCCCGGAGCTGTGTCCGGTTTTCAAAAACGCCTGCACCGAGCTTCATCCGGACATGCGGCATCGGTTTAAGATTCATCCCGCATGTCGAGATCAATTGCCTGATATTATTGATAATCCAGTTCAAAGTGTAGCCGGCGTGGCTAACCCGGACGAGCACTTAAGCCAACGGTATACAAAGAAGCAGCATATCGGCATCGTCTTTTCAGGCGGGCCTGCCCCCGGCGGCCATAACGTCATCGCCGGCGTCTTTGATGCCATGCGTTCGGCCAATCCGGATAGCCGTTTGTTTGGTTTCCTGATGGGCCCTGACGGCCTTCTGGAAAGCAATTATATCGAGTTGACCCGGGAAATCATCGAAGCCCACAGGAACCTGGGCGGGTTTTATATGATCCGCACCGGCCGGACAAAAATTGACACCAAAGCGAAAATTGCCCTGGCCCGGGAAACATGCAAAGCCCTCGATCTGGATGCACTTGTAATCGTTGGCGGGGATGATTCCAACACCAATGCCGCCTTTCTGGCCCAGGAACTTTATAATGACGGGATTCAGGTCCTCGGCGTACCCAAAACCATTGACGGGGACCTCCAGGCAAAGGATATAGAAGGCAACTCCCTGTGCACGATTTCCTTCGGGTTTCACACCGCAGCCCGTGCATTTGCCCATGACATCAGTAATCTATGCACGGACTGCTCCTCGGATGCAAAATACTGGCATGTCTGCAGAGTGATGGGGCGGTCCGCAAGCCATATCGGTCTGGAAGCCGGGCTTCAGGTGCATCCCAACATCCTTGTCATCGGCGAGGAGCTGGCCGAGTTCATTGACACGGAACGGCTGGAAAAAGCAAAAAAACAAGGCACCATTGATTACACGGCCTATGGAATGACCCTGCGGCATCTCTCCCGGGTCATCTGCGACGGCATTGTGCGCCGGGCGGCCGTAGGCAAAAACTACGGCGTGATTGTCATCCCCGAGGGCGTCCTTGAATTCATCAATGAAATCCAAATATTTATCATCAAATTAAACACGATCATCGCCGATTACAACACCACCCACGACACGGATTTTCATACGGATTTTTTCACCCTCGAGGAAAAGCTCGACTATCTGCGGCGCCTGGCCCGCCTATCCCGGGAGGAAGGAACTTTCAGCATCTGGAACACAAGGGATGACGATCTTTTCAATGACCTGCCGGACTTTTTCCAGGAAGAGCTTCTTATTGAGCGCGACAGTCACGGCAATTTTCAATTTTCCCAGGTTCAGACGGAAAAAGTCATCATGGGCCTCGTCAAGGACTACCTGAAGATCCTCCAGGATAAAGGCGAATACAAAATGGGCATTGAACGGCTCTGGTATCACCGGACCCTGGAATCCGGCGGGGTGAGGGCGGATGCCTATGGACCGCTCCTATTTCAGAATTATGACTCCGATGATCCGTATCTGCTCATGCGTCCCAGCTTTGTATCCCTTAAAACGCTTAAACAGGAACTGGTAAAATCCGGTACCCTTGACGAAGAAGACGATATCCCGTCACCGGTAAAAAAAATATACCAGGCGTCGGTACCAAAGTTTAAAACCCAGAATCATTTCTACGGCTATGACGGCCGGGGCAACGATCCGACATGGTTTGACTGCACTTATACCTACAATCTGGGCTGGACCGCCTTTTCTCTGATCGCCGCCAATGCTACCGGCCAGATGGCGGGCATTAAGCACCTGGAAAAAGACTTTTCCCAATGGAAGCCCATCGGTATCCCGATTGCCCCCATGATGCATCTCGAAGAGCGCAAGGGCCGCCTGGCCCTGGTCCTTGAACGAACCACCGTGGACATCGACTCTCCGGCGTTCCAGGTAGTAAAGGCCATGCGGGAAAAGTGGCTGGCTGCAGAGCCGGGCCCGGACGATTACCGTCGCCCCGGACCGGTGCTTTATGCCGGCGAAGGTGAGGATGATCATCCCCTGACCCTGACCTTGAATCACCTGGCCAAAAACTAGCCGGGTTGTTAAAAAAAAAGCGTTTCATCCGCGGATGAAACGCTTTTTTTAATCAGGGGGGAAATCGGATTATTTTTCTCCCATCAGCTTGGCCACGTGGTTGGCGATTTCATCAAAAGCCCGGGCGGCATCCGTGTCCTTATACTGATCCTGAAAAGAGGTGCCTTCATCGCCTGCTTTGACCAGATTGGGGTCAAAAGGGATCCGGCCAAGGAAATTGATGCCGAATTCCCCGGCGGTTTTCTCTCCGCCGCCGGTACCGAAAAGATCCACTGTCTTGCCGCAGTGCGGACAGACATACCCGCTCATGTTCTCCACCAGCCCAAACATCTCGCGCTCTATCTTTTTGCAGAAATTGATGGATTTACGAATATCCCAGAGGGCCACTTCCTGGGGCGTGGTGACAATAATCGGCCGGCAGTCCGGGATCGTCTGGGCCACACTTAAAGGCTCATCCCCGGTGCCCGGGGGAGAATCAACGATCAGGAAATCAAGCTCTCCCCAATCCACATCAGCAATAAACTGGCTGATGGCCGAATGCTTCAAAGGGCCCCGCCAAATCACGGCATCGTCTTTATTGGGCATCAGGGACTCAATGGAAATCGCCTTGAGATTGTCCGAGTAGGCAATAGGGGCCAGCTTCTGGTTCTCGCTGGCGCCGACCATGCCATGAAGCCCCAGCATGCGGGGAACATCCGGACCGTGAAGATCGACATCCATAATGCCGACCTTAAACCCCTTTTCAGCCAGGGCAATGGCAAGATTGACGGATACGCTGGTTTTTCCGACACCGCCTTTCCCGCTCATGACAAGCAACTTGTGCTTGATCTTGCCGAGCGTATCCTTCATTGCCTGCTCCTGGATTTCTCTTTGTTTCTGTCTGTCCTGCGTCTGAGAACTCTCAGCCATATGTCCTCTCCTTTAACAAATATCAAAAATACAATTTACACCCGCCGGATGACGACATCGCCAATACCAGCGGCTTATTCGCTGTCAACGGAATCCAATATACCGGATTCATTTTCCTTGGTTGAAACCCGGAATACGTTTTTGTGGTTACATGCCGGGCATCTCGAAGGCGGCCCCGTACCAAAGGCTTCATGCCATTCATAGCTGCAGTTAGGACAGCGGAAGAGCCGTTCCGTTTTGCCGATTCGATAGTTTCCGCCCTCAATATTGATTGCCTTCCCATTGATCAGGGCATCCGCCACCGTCTTGCGGGCGTGTTCGATAATCCGCCCGAAGGTGGCACGGGACACCTGCATCTGCCGCCCCGCAGCTTCATGGGAGCACCCCTCAAGATCCGCCAACCGAAGGGCTTCACGCTCATCAATGGTCAAATGAATCTCTTCCAGCTCCAGCATTGGAATACCCCTGGGCTTAAAATAACTGACCCCCGGATTGTACGCCACAAACCTCTTTTTGTGTGGTCTTCCCATAGCCTTCCTTTTGAGCATATTCTCAAAAACTTAAAGTAAAATAAAGCAGCCCGCGCCTATTGTCAAGGACCCAACTGATGGACGCATCAGGTTTTTTTCCGGCGGACCCGTACCGATTCCGCATGGGCGCCAAGTCCTTCGGTCTCAGCCAGACAAATCACGTCATCAGCTTCTTCCTCCATGGCCGATTTTGAATAACAGATAAGACTCGTCTGCTTCATGAAGGTCTGCACTGAAAGGGCTGAGGAAAACCGGGCGGTTCCGCCCGTAGGAAGCACGTGATTCGGGCCCGCAACGTAATCGCCCATGGGTTCCGGGGTATAATGCCCCAAAAAAAGAGCGCCGGCATTTCGAATCCTGTCCAGATACGAAAACGGGTCCGGCAGCAAAAGCTCCAGATGCTCCGGTGCAATCCTGTTGGCCAGCCCAAGAGCGGCCTCAATATCGGGCACCACGATAATCCCGCCGTAGGCGTCCAGCGCCCGGCGGGCAATATCTTTTCGAGACAGGGCGCCAAGCCGACGCTCGGTTTCCCGGGCCGTTTCTCTGGCTATTTCCGCCGAATCGGTTATCAGCAGAGCAGATGCCAGCGGATCGTGTTCGGCCTGGGAAAGAAGATCCGCTGCAATAAAGGCAGGGGTTGCTGAATCATCGGCAATCACCAGAATCTCGCTTGGCCCGGCCGTCATATCGATACCCACGCTGCCCGCAACCAGTTTTTTGGCAATCGTGACATAAATATTTCCCGGCCCGACTATCACATCCACGCGGGGCAGGGTTTCGGTCCCATAGGCCAGCCCCCCGATCGC
>JAGYOT010000214.1 GCA_018399455.1 Desulfobacterales bacterium | reverse complement strand
AGATCGGCATCTGGGGACATTTCTTAATCTACTCCGGCCTCAGGCAGTATATGGGCCGCAGGCTCGCGGACCCGTCCACAAGTTCCGGCATCACTCTGATGAGTCTTTTCGGCCGAATCGTGCTATGGTCCTTTGTTCTTCTTGTCATACTGGAAAACCTGGGCGTTAATGTCACGACCCTGATCGCCAGTTTGGGTGTCGGCGGCATTGCCATCGGCCTTGCCACCCAGAACATACTGAGTGATCTTTTCGCTTCCCTTTCGATCCTGCTGGATAAGCCATTCGAGGTCGGCCATTTTATCATTGTCGGAGAACACCTGGGCACGGTTGAGAGAATCGGTCTCAAAACCACGCGGCTTCGGAGTCTGAGCGGGGAGCTGCTCGTTTTTGGCAACAATGACCTGCTCTCCAGCCGAATCCGCAACTATACCCATTTCTGGGAGCGCCGTGTGGTTTTTGTCTTCGGGGTTCTGTACAGCACGAGATCAGAGCAGTTAAAGCGCATTCCGGTAATGGTTCGGGATGTCATTGAAAATGTTGGGCAAACCAGGTTCGATCGGGCGCATTTTAAGGAATTCGGGGACTTTTCCTTAAACTTTGAGGTTGTCTATTATGTGTTGAGCCCGGATTATACGGTTTACATGGATATTCAGGAAAAAATCAACCTGGGGATTTTTGAAGCCTTTGAAAATGAAGGCATCGGGTTTGCCTTCCCCACCCAGACCATTCATATTGCCGGCAATCCGTCTGAAAAGGTGTCAACAAGCCCGGCGTAACCTGTTTTAAGGAGAATCTATGACCGGTCCCCCATCCCGCTGCTACTGGCTGCTGAAGTCAGAGCCCACGGCATTCTCCATCCAGGATTTAAAATCCTCGCCCAAGGCAACGGCCTGCTGGGACGGGGTCAGAAACTACCAGGCGCGAAATATGCTTCGTGACGAAATAAAGCCGGGCGACGGGGTTTTGTTCTACCACAGCAATATTGCTAAGCCTGCGATCGTTGGTATCGCCCGGGTGGTCCGGGGCGGGTACCCGGATCATACCGCCCAGGATCCGGGCTCAAAATATTACGACCCCAAAGCGGCTCCGGACAATCCCATCTGGTACATGGTCGACGTCCAGTTTGTTCATGAATTTCAGACCCCGATAACCCGGGAGATGCTTAAGAAAGAGCCGGCGTTTGCTGAAATGGCTGTTTTAAAGAAGGGCAATCGCCTCTCGGTGCAGCGGGTGACCGACTCCGAATGGAAGGGGATTTTAAAGCTTGCCGGGATTCCCGATCCGCTTGACTGAACGGGGGGTGTCTGAGACGGTTTCAGGCCTGCGGGATGCCAGAAAAAGCAATGCATGCTTGTGCCCTTGAAAAAAGGGGCGCTGCCGGCAGCAGCGCCCCTTTTTCTTATCGATTTCAGTGGTGAACCGGTAACTCGCCTACATTTCTACATTTCGGCCTGTTCCGGATGGAAGACATTGACGTCTTTGAGGTCATCGCCGAGATACTCGCGCTCATTGGGCCCGAGTATTCCCATGGCCAGACAGAGAATGGTCCACAGATGCACGGCATGATATTTTGCCTCATAATGTTCGGACAGGTCATGGATCTGTGCATGGCAGTTATGGCAGGCGGTAATGCAGTAGTCGGCATCCGTCGCCACAATCTGGTCATGCTTGACCCGGCCGAATTCCCGGCGCTGGTCGACGTAGCCGGCCTGAAGGGTTCCACCGCCGCCGCCGCAACAAAAATTGTTGGACTTATTCGGCGTCATGTCAATGAAGTTTTCTTCCCCCACGGCTGTCTTGATTACAAAACGGACATCGTCGGCGGCTGCATCCCCGTAACTTTTGCGAATGATCTGGCAGGGATCCTGAACGGTAAACTTGATCTTGAGGTCTTTGTTCCAGTCCGAGTTGACGACAAGCCGGCCTTCCCGGATCCATTTGGCATAATATTGATAAATGGTGGCAACTTCCAGATCACCTTTGTCAATGTCGTATTTTCTCAGTCCTTCCAGGACTGCATAGGTGACGTGCCCTCATTCGGTGTTGAGGTATGTTTTGCACCCCAACTCCTTTGCATGGTGGATGGATGTTTCTACAATATGTTTCCAGCCGTCATCGTCCGCAAGAAACATGCAGTAGTTTTCCCCCCCCCATCCTTTGCTGCCGTAAGTCCAGTTTATACCGGCTTTGTGGAGAATTTTCCACAGGGGAATCAGTTCGTCAGGTTCCGTGACCGGCTCCCTGGAATTCTGATTGAGAAAAAATTCCGCACCCTCCTTATCAATGGGGGCCTGCATGTCCTTGAATTCCGGCTGGGCTTCCCGGTATTCTTCAAGAAGATCCTCCACCACAAACTCGAAGTCCTCCGGTGATGCGCCCATGGCACTGCAGGAATCGTTGCGAAGCGCCATGTCGCAGGAGCCGAGGATGCCTTTGGGGCGTGTTTCACGCGGCCAGCTTTGCCGGGCATAAAAGACCAGCCTGGGAATGTCAATCTTCATGGGGCAGACATAGATACAGCGCTGGCACATGGTGCAATGCCACACCCAGTCCATTGTGGTGACTTCTTCGTCGAGCCCCAGGGCTGCCATGCGGAGGAATTTCCGAGGATCCATTCCATCCAGTCCGGTTGCCGGGCACCCTGAAGAGCACGCGCCACAGGTTAGACACAGGTTTAGATTTCCTCCTTCCGGCAGGATTTCCTTCACCTTGTCCATGAAGGTGCTTTGTTTTTTTCCGCCGAGTTTAATTGCCGCTTCTCCCATATAGTTTTCCCTCCCGAGTATTCTATGATGAGGCTTAAATATTCATTTAATAATATTTTTTGCAAACTTAACTAGCATAGATTAACCATATTAATTAAAAAGGTCAATGTCAATTTAACCCGAGCCGGTTTTCCATTTCAACCGCAATTTTGGCGAACTCCGGGGCCATGTTGGATGCCAGGGTCACAAACGCCAGACGGTTCTTATCGATTCCGGTTTCCTCAAGCATCCGGTAGGCGAGTTCGATCCGCCATCGTGCGTAGGTGGTGCCGGTTTCGGATTTACAGTTGCCGGGATGGCAAGCCAGAATCAGCACACCGTCCGCACCTTCAACAAGCGCCGTAAGCACGTAGTGGATATCGACCTTCCCGGCGCATGGGACCTGGATCATTCGGAGGCCTCCAGGCAAGGGATAGTGAAACATGGCTGCTGCACGCCCGGCTTCAAGGGATGAATTCTCACAGCAGAAGGCAAGGATTTTGGCGGCTCCGTTCTTGACATCCGCCAGTGCGGCCCTGATTTTTTCGATGATTTCGTCATCCGCGTAGCCGGTAACCTGAATGGCCTCCTGAGGGCATTCGCTGGCGCATATGCCGCAGGCCTGACAGGCAACCGGGGATATCACGGCTTTGTCATCCCAGTAAATGGCGCCGTGCGGACAGCAGCGGTAGCAGGTAAGACAGGTCACGCATTTTTCCCGGTTCACTTCAGCCCGAAATTTCGGCACTTCCCGGGTGCCGTCCCCCAAAAGGTGCTTAATCTGAAGGGCGGCATTCTCCGCATCCGTCCAGGCATCGGAAAGGGTTTCAATCTCTCTGGCGGAACCGATCACATAAATGCCTTCCCGGTTTGAATTGACCGGAAAACGGTGGACATTGTCGGTCTGGAGAAAACCCATGGGGCCCATATCGATCCGCAGGATTTCAGCCAGCTGGGTGTTGATCTGGCTGGCGGTCATGGCCTCTTCGAGGACAACAAGATCCGGAGACAGCTCTATGTCACTGCGGACCACCGGGTCGTGAAAGGTAAGCGTCATCGCGCCGTCTCCCTGTTCGATGGCTGGTGGCCGGGTCAGCTTAAAGTATATGGCGCCCTTGTCCCGGCCGGCCTTGTAAAGCCGTTCCAGGTCATCGCCGGCCACTTTGATGTCGTTTACGTAGACATAGGTGGACTCTCCGGCGCCCGCCTCACACAGGGCAAAAACGCTGTCCATGACACGCTTCATCAGCAGGGGGTTGCCGTCCTGGGCAAAGCCGACCAGGAAGGCCACAGTCAGATCGCCTTTGCCGATTTTCTGCTTGAAATCGGCGGCAGTCAGTTTTTCTTCAAAATCCGACAAAGAGATGATCCTGTCGGATAGCTCCAGACCATAGATGTGGTTGAGGGGCGCGGAATCAATATCGGTTGCCACCACGACAGCGCCGACCTTTTTTTCAAGGGCTTCCCCTTTGCTTGTCAGGCGTACGGTAAAGTCACCGGAAACACCGGCTGCCTGGTCGATTCGGGTCTCCGGCAGAAATTCAATGCGCTTGTCCGATTGGACGGTTTTTTTTAATGCCGACAGCTCTTCCCGGGCTTGCTTTGAAATTCCCATGAGGAAAGGCGCCTTTGGGTTGTCGTTGCTTTCCTGGTCCGCAAGTATGACATGGTATCCGAGCGCGGCAATTGTGTTGGCGGCCTTCAGGCCGGTATAACCCCCGCCGATGACCAGCACATCCGTCGCAATATCAATTGTTTCCATTTCACGGGCTTTTTTTGCTGTTGTCATTGGGTCACCCCCAGATATTTCAGGACTTCA
>JAGYOT010000213.1 GCA_018399455.1 Desulfobacterales bacterium | reverse complement strand
GGTTTTGAGCGCACCCGGCGAGCAAAAACGCCGTTGTCAGGGCCGTCACCAGCATGTACAACGTTTTACGGTGTATAAACATGAATTACTCCACAAAAAAAACATCCTCATGAGGAATCACGAATTCCTGGCCGTTCCTTTTCGAACGCAGGGTCACGCGTTCCGGCGTGATATTCGAGACGAGGAAATCCCCGCCCTGAATTATTTCCCCCGCCAGGTACTCGATGCCGTTTATAACGGCAATCCTTGTCCGCCCCATCTCCAGATAACCCGAGTAGACCATGCTTTCCGCCGGATCCCCGGACCGATCTGCAGGTCCCTCTTCCGGTGCTGTACCGGTATAAAGCGGTTCCGGCCATACATAAAAGGGGTCGCCGGCCCATTCAGAGACAGCGGTTTTCAGAAAATACCTCTCCACCTCCCCCAATTCGGCTTCCTGCACGGTCTGGCTGATGGTTGCGGACAACTTCATCACCTCTTCCCTTCCCACCTTTTGGTCTTCAACAGGGGTTCTGAACGCGGGCCGAAAAAAAATCTCAAAAGCGCCGAAGCCGATAGCTGCGATCATCAAGGCTATCAGCACCTTTTCTCTCTTTGCCATAAAATGTCACCATACAGGTGTTAGATTTTTGCCCATTCAGAAGAACGGGATAGTCAGCCGATTGACATCCAGACTCGAATCGTATACTCCCTCCCCTGGTCTTTGCTTTGAATTTCGAGCAGCTCCAAATGGTTGAAGTTCTCATAAGATGAAAGATTCAGGAGAAACTCGCGAAAACTCCGGTGAGCGCCTTTAAGACCGCCTTCCACGAGCAAGCGGCCTGAGACCCTGGTCACGGATTCAGGCACCGGCGTGAAACGGGCCTCGACCAGGCCAGCCGAACCGGCCATGGACCCGAGCAACTCGGGAGCATTATCAATATGTAAAGGCCCCTCATATCGGCCTGCCTTTTCAATGACGGTTTCCAGCCCGCTTTTTTGATTCAGCTTTTTTTTGATGCCGGCGTAAAGCGGATGGAGTATTCTCTGCTCCTCTATCATGGCTTCCAAGCGATCTGCCTCCCTGTCAAGGGCGGCTTTTTCCATCCTCATCGGGAGAATTCCCGGAATCACCATCAAGCCCAGCACGACCACACTTGCGGCAACAAAAACAACGGCCCATGTTGATATTTTCAAACGGTTAAATTTTTTCATCCCCGGCCTGCTTGAGATTAACATTGATTACAAAACGGAGAACCCGGCCCTTACCCTCCAATTCTTCAAACCCGCTGCTGTGAATAACCGTATCCTCGAATATAGGGGAATTCCTCAACCCGAAAAGGTAGCTGGACAGATGTGTCTCATAGCCAATGTTTTCTCCAGAGACAAAACCCTCCACCACAGCTAACCCCGCTGTCTTTGCCTCCGGTCGGCCCATATCCAGCCTGACGCTCAACAGCCGGATATTGGCGGGGGTGATGGCGGAAAGTTCGCTTATGACCGACACCGGAACGAGCCTGCTGGTGTAATCACGCAAAAGGGAAATTTTTTTGACGTACTCTCCGGCAAACAACGTGACATCCTCCCCTGTAAATTGAGGAGAGAACTTATTCAGCTCTTGTTTAAGGGCGGCTGTGTGCTGACGGACCATCGCAAGTTCCCTGCCGGACTGATACCAATATGCCCCTGTGATCAGCAAAACGGCCAGCATTAAAATTACCGCAAATGCCCCGGCGCGTTTGGCGGTTTTCTGTCTTTGCCTGTCCAGGGCCGTGTACAGAAAATTCGGGGTGTACTCATTGGACGACATCGCCAGACTTGCGGCCGAAACCAGGGACATACGTTCACTTTTGTTCAGGGAGGTTATGCCGGGCGAAACATAGGGCATCGAAGGGCTCAGGGGATCGAGGACCTGCACCGCAAGGCCGAGGTGTTCCTGAAAAAACGCCGACACCCGCGGGGCGGTGGTCAGACTGCCGCATATATACAGAGTGTTCGGCGAGGGGTTGCCCAAGACATTAACGGAATGATCAATAGTCCTTTCCACCTGTCTGGCCAGCCTTTCCAGGGGCGGGGTGATCGCGGCGAAGATTTCTTCCATAGAATAATCTTGAGAAACGCCTTCCTCCTCGATGCGGCTTAGTTGTTCCATCGCCCGTTCACTATCCAGCGCAGGGAGTGTATCACCGGATAAATCAATGCCGCCTTGGGCCTCGAGAACGGCTTCCACCATGCCGTAAGTGCCGGCCTTGATAACCCGGCTCATCACGACATTGCTCCCTTTATAAACATCAATATTGGAACTGTCTCGGCCGATGAACAGAACGGCGAAGGCCCCATCGCCCGTATCGATCCTTTTTGTCAGAAAAAGGTTTCGTAAGGAAAAAGAAAAAAGAGTGACGCCGTGCAGCGAAAACCCGGCCTTGGCAAAAGCGGTTCTTAAAAAGTCTATTTCCTCACGGGGGGCGATAAATACCTCGGTTGCAATCTTTTTGGCGCCGTTATCGGTAATTTCACCTAAAAGCCGATAGTCAAAATAGGAGGTTTTTTCATCAAAGGTTTTTTCTTTCTTGGCTGTCCAGAAAACGGCATTGTAAATATTTTTTTTCACCATGGGCACATTAATTTGCCATACTTCTCCTTTGCCGACGGGTATCAGTGCCCATATCTCAGTTTTTTTTATTCCCTGGATGCTTTTGAGCGAATTTCGAAGAAATGAAGGGAACTCGGGGCTTTCCGGAGACTGGCCCTTTTTCATGTAAACGGAAAAGGCCTCAGCAGCCTTCCAGTTTCCGGCGGCCCTGGACATCTTGACGAGTCTGAGGCCGTTTTCCAGGATCTCAACGCCGACCACGGGTCTGGTGCCAAAGGATAGGCTTATCTTGCGCCGGCCCGAAGAGGTCTTTACGCCGGGGCCTTTGGGCGCACCAGCGGCGTATTGGGTGTGATCCGTATTATAAGGGTCTTCTCGAATCACATCCAACAATTTTTCCGTTGATGAAATGGATTTATGATCAGTCAAGGAATCCTCTTATATCTGGTTTCTATCCTGAAATGGTCCTTTTGCCCAATATCTGCGTCAATCGCTATTTAAGAGATTTCAAGGACTCAATGACTTCATCCAAAGAGCCTGAATCGTCAATGCTGTGAAAATCCTCTTCATCCTTTTTCCAGACCCTCGACGATGAAACCCCTTGGATGCTCGAAGCGCCCCGGGTTGGTTCTTTTCGGCCTTGACCAACAGGATGCGATTCCAGTTTCATTTCCGGTTCAGGGGCCAGGAGAGGGCTTTCGTAGTAGGCTTCGTCCTCCAATTCGGAGGAAGGACCGGTCTGCCAGAAGGGGGTGTTGAATTTTGACTGTTTATCCAGGTACTCCGCCCGGTATTGCTCGAACGTGAACATGCCCTGTTTCCGGTTCATCTGCATAAGGTTTTCCAGTTGTGAAAACTTGTTGTCACGTATCAAGCCCTGCGCCGAGGTATTGCAGTGAAGAATGGAAAGCACGGGAATCCTGAAGCCGTGTTTAGGGTAAAAAACAAGCTGTTGCGCCATGGCCGATCTCAGGGTGGTGGATAACTGATACCGGATCAACTCGTGCACTTCCATGGGAAATGAATTGCAGAAACGGTAAAGACATTCCACAATATCGGCCGAATGCATGGCCGCGATGACCAGGTGCCCTGATTCGGCCGCGTCCAGGGTCAAGCGCATGGCTTCGGGTTCACGAAGTTCGCTCACCACAATTGTATCGGGGTCTTCTCTCAAGACATCGAGGAGCCCCCGCTCATAGCTGGGAAAATGGGTCCCCAATTCCCTTTGCTCGATAAAGGAGCGATCCGATTTGAAACGATATTCGATGGGATCTTCCAGCGTGACAACATGTTTGGCCATGGTGTGATTAATATTTTTGATAATGGAGGCAATGGTCGTGCTCTTACCGGCACCGGTGGCCCCACATATAAGCAATAGCCCGGATTTAATGTTGGAAATATCTTTGATAGAAGGGTGAAGGTTCAATTCGGTAATGCTGGGTACTTTTTTCGAAAGCAACCTCACCGCAAGGCTCAGGCCACGGCTTGTATTGAATATATTAATCCTCATTCGGTGATTTTTTACGTTCAAGGCGAAATCAGCAGAATGCCTTGTCCTGAGCATATTCAATCGATAAGGGTTGAGTATTCTTTTTGCCAGGGAGTCAACTTCTTGATGGGTCCAGATAAACCGATTGTCGAATCTGATAACGCCATTTTGCCTGAATACCAGGGGATGTCCTCCGGTAATGTGCAAGTCGGAAAACCGTGACTTAATTGCCGCCTGGATCAGGTTTGAAAACTTTTCCATCTGATCTCCAGTTCAAACAATTTACCTAAGATTTTTTATTTACTGAAAGTTATATGAGGAAGGCTTAATTGTCAAGCCATAAACGCAAAAGAAAGAAGAAATCATTTTATATCTTCAAACCCTGTTGACTAAATGGCTCTAATAGGCGTAAACAAAAATAAATGGTTGATCGCATTCAAAAGCTGGTACAAGAAATCCTGCTTGGCCGCAACGACCTTTTTGCCGAACTCATCGGAGAATTTGAAAGGCCCAT
>JAGYOT010000212.1 GCA_018399455.1 Desulfobacterales bacterium | reverse complement strand
AATAAAGTCCTCGTCTGTTAAAAGTGCCGGGAATACGGTTTTGAGCGCCTCCAGCGAAACAGAGGACCGGGCTGCCGAATCAGCCGGTGTTTCGGTTCCTGATTCAGAGAGCAGAAACTGGGCGGAAACGGCTTGTTCTTCAGAGAGACGGGTCATGCTCGGCCTCGTTTACAATGCGGGTTATTGCCTCTGCGATGGTTTCAATCTCATCAGATTGAACCGTTCGCATATCCATCAGAACCCTGTCGTTTTCAATGCGTACAATAATCGGCGGGCGTTGATTTCGCAGACGGGTTTCCATCGCTTTGGCGGATAGTGATTTGGCGCAAAGGCTGACGCACTTACTGGGCAGCTCAAGCAGCGGCAGCGCACCACCACCGGCCCGGGAAGCCGCATCCACCACCGCGGTTTCAAGGCTTTCGCCAATAACCGGGCTTAGCCTGGCTTGTAATGCTTCGGCTTTTTCCGCGATCTTATCAATGGGGCAGGTCAGCATCCGGAGCGTGGGAATGTCCCGTATGGCAAGGGACTCGTCCCGATAAGCCCGAAGGGTGCTCTCCAGGGCGGCCAGAGTTAGTTTGTCTATCCGAAGGGCTCGATTTAATGGGTTTTTTTGAATTTGCTGGATAAGCGGCGCCTTGCCGACAATGATGCCCGCCTGGGGTCCGCCCAGGAGTTTGTCGCCGCTGAAGGTGACAATGTCGGCTCCCGTAGCCACGGATTCCTGAACGGTAGGCTCTTTCAGCAGGCCATAACGGGAAAAATCGGTAAAGGTCCCGGACCCGAGATCTTCCATAACCGGCACATGGTGTTCCCTGCCAAGCTCCACCAGCTCAGCCAGAGATACGGATTTGGTGAATCCGACGATGCCGAAGTTGCTGGTGTGGACCTTGAGCAAAAGGCCGGTTTCCTCTGTGAGCGCGTTTTGATAATCAAAGCGGTGGGTCCGGTTGGTGGTCCCGACTTCCTTTAATATCCCGCCGCTTTTAGCCATGACATCCGGAATACGAAAGGAACCGCCGATTTCCACCAGCTCCCCCCGGGAGACGATGACCTCCCGGCCCCTGGCTACCGTGTCCAGGCTGAGAAGCACCGCAGCGGCATTGTTGTTGACCACCATGGCTGCTTCCGCACCGCTGATCTCACAGATCAGATCCTCGACCACAGTGTAGCGCAAGCCCCGCTTGCCTGTGGCAAGATCAAACTCGAGGTTGGAGTAATGGCCTGCTACCGTCTTCATATGGCCTAAAGCGTCATTTGAAAGAAGCGAGCGACCGAGATTGGTGTGGACGACCACGCCGGTGGCGTTTATCAGCCTGTCCAGATTGAGGGCCATGGCCGCGCTGACCGCATCCCGGACACACTCCACAACAGTTGCCGGAGACAGGCGGGTTTCGGCAAAGTACTCGGGATTGCTCATGATTTCTGCGCGAAGCTGGTTGATGACATTTCGGACCGCGGCGGTCACGACGGATTTAGGGATGTCCGTGAAAAGCTTTCTGGTGGAAATGGTATCTAAAACAAGATCAACGCCTGGCAGGCGCTTGAGCAGTTCCTGCTGCTTGCCGGTGATTTCGGTTTTTCTGTTGCCTGTCATGCGCGTCTGGCTTTGTCGTTCATAAACGGAAACTTGCAAGACCGTCATTTTTTATTTGCGTCAAGCGTAATAAGATTATAATTTCATATCATTTCAGCAGAATAGTTTGCAATCAATTTTTTATCGGAGGCGAATGTGCGGCAGGCAAAGGACTACATCGTCTTTCCCCTTGATGTCCCGACAATGGCTGAGGCAAGGAAATATGTCCGGGAGCTGGCTTCTTATGTCGGCATGTTCAAGGTGGGAATGGAGCTTTTTATTCAATGCGGACCGTCAGTGGTTGCAATGATCCGGGAAGAAAGCGATGCCGCTGTGTTCCTGGATTTGAAACTCTATGATATACCGGCCACGGTATCGCGGGCCATGGCCCGGATCGCCGGGCTTCAGGTGGACTGGGCAACGGTTCATTGTGGCGAGAGCCGGGCCATGCTTGAGGCCGCAGCTGCGGCAGGGGGCGATCGGGTTGGGGTTTTGGGCGTGACCATTCTGACCAGTGTATCAGAAGACGACCTTGCGGCGGCCGGTTTCCGGGAGAGCTTTTCAAAAAATCTGTTTCAGCTGGTGCTGAAGCGTGCCATGGATGCCAGGGCTGCGGGATGTGCCGGCATTGTGTGTTCAGGCCGGGAAGTGGCGGCTGTTAAATCGAATCTGGGCAGGGATTTTGTTGCCGTAATCCCGGGGATACGGCCTGCAGCCGAGGATTTGGGAGAAGATGATGACCAGCAGCGGGTGGTTACGCCCGCACAGGCCATTGCCGATGGCGCCGATTACCTGGTCATCGGGCGCCCGATCCGGGACGCCCCGGATCCGGCGATGGCCGCCCGCCGCATCGGAGAGGAAATTGCCGGAGCGTGCAGGGAATTAAACCCTTGAAATCTTTTCTCCGCAGCCTCCGGGACTACGCGCTGCAATTGCCTTTGGCCGCATGCTTTGATTCACTGCGGCCGCACTATAAAAGAATCATGCGCAAAACGATTCCCCCTGCAATGATGAGGGCCAGGAAAAGGGCGACCAGCAGTTGCTCCGGTTTAAATTTTGGGGGGATGAACGGTTTGAACTGCAAGCTTTATTCCCCGGCATCCAATCCGAAGGCGGTGTGAAGGGATCGGACCGCCAGTTCCGTGTATTTTTCTTCAATCACGCACGAGATACGGATCTCCGATGTGCTGATCATCAGAATGTTGATATTCTCCTCAGCCAGGGTGGCAAACATTCTGGAGGCCACGCCGGAATGGCTGCGCATGCCCACGCCGACAACCGATACCTTGGCGATTTTTTCATCGCCCAGGACCTCTTCGGCTTCAATTTCTTTTGCGGTCTGCCTGGATATTTCCATGGCCGCCCGGTAGTCGTTTTTAGCCACGGTGAAGGTCAAATCCGTCATATGGCCGGAACGGGTGTTCTGGATAATCATATCCACCTGAATGCCGGCGTCAGAAATCGGATTTAAAATCCGGGAGGCAATGCCGGGTCTGTCCGGCACCTTTCGCAGGGTGATCCGGGCCTCGTTTTTATTGTGCGTAACCCCCGAAACGATAACCTGTTCCATATTCGCTTCTTCATTAACCACCATCGTACCTTCCTCCTCGTGAAACGATGACCTCACATGGATTGGAACGCTGTATTTTTTGGCAAATTCAACCGAGCGGATCTGCAGAACCTTGGCGCCCAGGCTGGCCATCTCAAGCATTTCATCGTAGGCAATGCGGTCCAGTTTGCGGGCTTTGTCACATATGTTGGGATCCGCTGTATAGATGCCGTCAACATCCGTAAAGATTTCGCATTGATCCGCATGGATTGCCGCGGCCACGGCAACCGCCGAGGTATCTGAACCGCCCCGGCCCAGAGTGGTGATGTTGCCACGGGCATCCGCTCCCTGAAAGCCCGCGACAATAACTATTTTGCGGGTTTCCAAAAGATCAGTGATCCGGCTGGCGCCGATATGCATAATTCGGGCCTTGCAGGATTTGTCGTCTGTCAAAATTTCAGCCTGGTAACCTAAAAGGGACTGCGCCTGATAGCCCATCTCAATGAGGGTCATGGCCATCAACGCCACCGTGGTCTGTTCCCCTGTGGCCAGTAATACATCCAGTTCCCGCATATCAGGATTTTTGGAAATACGTCCGGACATCCCGATGAGCTGATCCGTTACCCCGCTCATGGCCGATAGAATCACCACAACGTCATTTCCCTGATCATAGGTTTTTGCAATTCGTCGGGCCACATTGCGGATCCGGTCCAGGTCGCCGACAGAGGTTCCACCGTACTTCTGTACAATGAGTCCCATATGTTTTCCTCATGTGAGTTGAAAGTTTTTAAGCTCGGGTATCAAATTATCAAACTTTCGTCTATAGAAAAAAAAATGCCAGCGCCGGCTGTTATCGTCTGTTATATATATATTTACAGCTATATCCAGCAGCAGCGAAGCCCCGGGGATGCGATCCGCCCACTCAATGGCCGCTACTGCCTTACCGGCGGTGACCTCTTCGAAGCCGATGTCCGTGAGTTCCTCCGGATCCGTGATGCGGTAGAGGTCTACATGAAAAAGCGGGAGTCGTCCAGCGTATTCATTAATAAAGGTATAGGTCGGGCTGGTAATGGGATAGCGCTCCGGCACGCCCAGGCCCCTGGCAAGGCCCTTGACGAATACGGTTTTCCCGCAGCCAAGATCGCCCTTTAACCCGATGATCGCAGGGGCATCCAGCCGGCTTCCTACCAAATATCCCAGCTGCCGGGACTGTTCCGGCGAATGCGTATCAATTCTAACTTCCATTACTTGGGGTCCTTGGGGTCATTCCTTGGGGTCAGGCCTGACCCCGCGGCCGATCAAGGCCGGACCCCGCGGCTGAGTCCGTTACAGCAGTTCCTGTATGGGAATAGGGCAGCCCATAGGGCTCGCCATGGGGTTTCCGGCAATCAGGTGCTGAATCGTTTCAGGCAGCTTTTCCATAACGTCAGAGGCCAGATAACCAAAAGGGCCCAGCTCGCA
>JAGYOT010000211.1 GCA_018399455.1 Desulfobacterales bacterium | reverse complement strand
AGCGCTCGTTATTTTTTTGTTGACATGCCCTGCCCTTATACCTTAAAAAATACAGCCAACAACACAAAAATAATCAGCATTGACAACAGCCATGAAAATTCTTGTATGCATCAAACAGGTCCCTGAATTCGAACATATGGAAATCCGCGAAGGCGCGGGCGGAGCTGTCGTGCTCGACGCATTCACGGATTACAAAATGAACCGATTTGATGAATTTGCCATGGAAACCGCGGTCCGGATCAAAGAAAACCGGCACGGCACGGCTGTTGACGTTCTGACGGTAGGGCCGGAGCGCTCAGCTGAGGCACTTAAGCGGGCGATCGGCATGGGCGCCGACCACGGCATCCATCTGCAGACCGAGACTACGGATTACCTGAGCCCTTTCGATATCGCCCGCTGGATCTCAACCTACGCAAAACCCAAAAACTATGACCTGATTTTGACCGGCAGCATGTCAGAGGATGGCATGAACGGACAGATAGGGCCCATGGTGGCGGGAAGCCTGGGGCTGCCCGCAGCCACCCAGGTCATACACAGCAAAATCGAAGGGGATGGCTCACAAATGGATATTGAACGCGAAATCGAGGGCGGCAGCCGGGAAGTTATAAGGCTTTGCCTGCCGACTGTACTGGCCATCCAGACCGGTGCCAATCAGCCTCGCTATCCGTCATTATCCAATCTGTTGCGGGCCGGCAAGCAGCCCCTTGAAACCCTGGACGTACACGAACTGGGACAGCTACAAGGCCATGAAGTCCTGCTCAGGTATGTCATGCCCCCAAAAACGAGGGCCGGCAGACATTTGACAGGTTCAGCCGAAGAAAAGGCGGAACAATTACTGGCCCTGTTGCGGGAAAAAGCCTTTATTTAAGCCTATGACAGAAACCAGCCATATCCTTGTCGTCGCTTTTCATTCCAACGGGCATGTAAGCCCCGAAACCTACGACCTGGTAGCCTTTGCAAGAGAGCTCAGGCAACACCGGCCGGACGATATCCGAATCATTCTGATAGGCGCGGACACCGAGGCCGAAGCTGCTGTGATCGCGCGAAAGACCGGAGAGTGGGTTCATGCCATCGACTGCCCGAACCTCTCCCAGTATTGCGGCGAGGCCTACCGACGCCTGCTTGTCCGGGAGCTTGAGAAGACGCCGTCTTCTTATCTCGTGGCCCTGAATAACTCCCAGGGCCTTGATTTCGCTCCTGCTGTGGCGGCTGAAGCGGATGCGGCCTGTATTACCGGAGTCGCCGGACTGACAAAAGCTGAAGGCGGCCCGGCTTTTGAGAAACAGGTCTTTGGCGGCAAAATCAAGGAAACGATTCAGCCCTGCACCCGAACCTGCGTTCTTACCGTTCAGCCGGGGCTTTTCAAGTGGGACGCGCAGGCACCGCCTGAAAAGGGGGCAGTAACCCATGAAACAGCGGCAGGGCGGCTTGAAAAAACCCGGCTTCTGGGGACCCGTGCCGCAGCCGGGGATACCTCCACCATTACGGAAGCAAAAGTCATAGTTGCAGCCGGAAACGGAATCGGTGATGAAGAAAACCTGACCCTGATCCGGGAGCTTGCCGGTCTGTTTCAGAAGTCAGCCGTGGCCGGCACCCGCATCGTCTGCGATCAGGGCTGGCTCGGCTATAACCAGCAGGTTGGGATAACGGGCGCGAGTATTTCCCCGGATCTCTATATTGCGTGCGGCATTTCCGGTGCCGTCCAGCACGTCATGGGAATGCAGGGCGCCGGCCTGGTAATTGCCATCAATATTGACGAACGGGCGGCAATTTTTAATGAAGCCGATATATGCGTTGTAGAGGATCTGACCCGGTTCATCCCCCTGCTGCTCGAAACCTATCATAACCAAACGGCTGTAAAAGACAGCTAATTCCAATTGAAGGAGGATCAACATGGTTTCATTTTCAGTAGAGGACAAAATTGCTTTGGTGACCGGGGCCAGCCGGGGCATTGGCGAAGCAATCGCCTGCAGTCTGGCAGACTACGGTGCTACGTGCCTTCTGGTCAGCCGTAAGGCAGAAGCGCTGGAGGCGGTAAAACAGAAAATTGAGGCCAAGGGCGGCAAGGCTGCCGCGATTGCCTGCAACATGGGCTATCTGGACCAGATCAAGGCCCTTTTTGAAAAAATTGAGGCCGATTACGGCCGCCTTGATATCCTGATCAACAATGCCGCCGCCAATCCGTATTTTGGTGAAATGGTAGATGCCGGGGAATCGGCCTGGGACAAGACGTTTGACGTTAATTTGAAGGGGCCTTTCTTCATGATCCAGCATGCAGCCAGGCTCATGGAAAAATGCGGGGGCGGTGCTGTTGTGAACGTTGCTTCCATAAACGGCGTCAGGCCCGCACCCATGCAGGGGATTTACTCCATCACCAAAGCGGCGGTAATCTCCATGACACAGGCCTATGCAAAAGAGCTGGCGGGCAAAAACATCCGGGTCAACGCCCTGCTGCCGGGCCTGACAGAGACCAAATTCGCCTCCGCCCTTTTTGACAACAAAGAGATTTACGAACACTTCATGCAGCAGATCCCCCTTAAGCGGCATGCCGAACCCGGGGAGATGGCAGGCGCCGTTCTTTATCTGGTTTCCGGTGCCGCTTCCTACACCACGGGGACAACGATTGTATGCGACGGAGGAGGGCTGGCCTGAATGCGATTAAAAGATAAAACAGCAGTTGTCACCGGCGGGGCCGGCGGCATCGGTGCCGCCCTATGCCGGCGGTTTGCAAAGGAAGGCGCAAAGGCTGTCGTCGTGGCGGATATCAACGCCGAAGGCGCCCGGACCCTCGCAGAAGAAATCGGAGGCCTGGGCCTTGCCTGCGATGTGAGCCGGGAATCCGATATCATTGACCTTATCGGGCAGACGGAAAAAAAATACGGACCGGTCGACCTTTTCTGCTCCAATGCCGGCATTATGGTCCCCGGCTGCCTGGAGGTTTCAAATGCGGACTGGCAGCGCATCTGGGAAATCAATGTCATGGCCCATGTTTATGCGGGCCGGGCTGTGATTCCGGGCATGCTCGCCCGGGGCGGGGGCTATTTTGTTATCACAGCCTCCGCGGCCGGACTTTTAAGCCAGATCGGATCCGCCCCATACTCCGTGACCAAGCATGCGGCCGTGGGATTCGCGGAAAATCTGGCCATCACCTATGGCGACCAGGGGCTCAAAGTTTCGGCCATCTGCCCCCAGGCCGTGGAAACTGAAATGACACGGCAGGGCGGCGGCGTGGCGGCAGTAGACGGTATGATTAACGCGGACAAGGTGGCGGAGGAAACCATTAAAGCCCTGGCAGAGGAGACATTTCTGGTGCTGCCCCACCCGGAGGTTGCCACTTACATGCAGCGAAAGAGTTCTGACTACGACCGCTGGCTGAAAGGCATGCGAAGGCTGCAAAGCAAATTCATGGAAGACGCCTGAAACCTGAGTGTCCGCGCTTTGCCTTACGGGGAATCCTGAATGGTAATCCGCCACTCGCAGGAAACCTCTTGCGGAAAATCGGCCGGCCGTTCATCCGGGGGAGTGTAAACCCGGGTGACACGCGCGGCCGGATTGATATGGGCATAAAAGCCCTGCCGCAGCCGATGGCCGCCCCGGCTGCAGTCATAATAGGGCATTCCCCACCTTCGGGCGGCTTTTTGGGCCGTGCAGTTGCGGGTACGCATGCGGAGCTCCGTCTCCGAGAGCTTAGTCAGTTCGATGTCTTCAAATACGCACCAGTGGGAATGTCTGACAAACTGGATCATTTTCTCGACCCCTTCTGCCGGGGCTTCAATGGTTTTTCCCAGACGCTTGGCCTGATAAGCGCCAAAGTCTTGAGACAATTGATCAAATGATTCACTGCCGGCCTTTTCCGGACAATTCTCCCTGGCCCAGTCCTCCATTAAAAACCACATGTAGTTGAAGCTGTACAAAAGCGCCTGCATCACCCGGTATACGTAATCCTTCTCCCATTTTTCAATTTCCAGCATTCCGGCCCTCCCTATCAATTAGTTAATCAAGCCAGTTCAGAGTCCGCTCAACCGCCTTCGCCCATCCTTTAAGGGCTTTTTGCCGGACCTCTTCTGCCATTTCCGGCTGCCACGTTTTATCAACGGCCCAGTTCATTTTAAGCTCCTCCATCCCGGAGGCAAATCCGATGGCCAAAGCCGCCGCGGATGCGGCGCCAAGGGCCGTAGTTTCCGTAATGCGAGGACGGACCACCGGCACTCCCAGAATATCGGATTGAAACTGCATCAACAGCTCATTGGCCACCATGCCGCCGTCAACCCGCAAACTGCTCAATTCAACGCCGGAATCCTTTTCCATGGCTTCGGCCACATCCCGGGTCTGATAAGCAACGGCTTCAAGAACAGCCCGGGCAATGTGACCGCGCTTGATATAGCTGGTCAGCCCGACGATCACGCCTCTGGCATCCGAGCGCCAATAAGGCGCGAACAGCCCGGAAAAGGCCGGCACGATATAGGCGCCCCCGTTGTCCGCGACACTTCCCGCCAGCGGTTCAATCTGGGCCGCATGCTCGATAAACTCCAGATTGTCGCGCAGCCACTGGACAAGAGCGCCGGCAACGGCAACGGAGCCTTCAAGGCAATAAACAGGCGCCTGCCCCCGAACCTGGTA
>JAGYOT010000210.1 GCA_018399455.1 Desulfobacterales bacterium | reverse complement strand
ATATTGGCAAAAAAGACGGTTTTCGTTCAGGCACTATTTATCCAGATCCAGGTGGTCTGCATGGTTTATTCGGAAACCGGCTGGCTCCTATTGAGAACCTGTTTCGCTCAGGCACTATCTAAGGACTTGACATTTTGGTAATGCCGGGGTATTTGGATAAATTTTAAGCTGTATTGAATGCATTTCGGCCCGAAGACCGGTTAATGCCTTTCAGCCCTATTTGGAAGCGGCGGGAGGCATTTTTGTTTGATTGCTGCATTAACTGCCGTTGCCTACCGGCGACAATATAGCGACCAAAGAAAAAGGAGACAATAGATGCCTAAAATTAAAACCAATCGCGCGGCGGCAAAGCGGTTTACCCGCACTGCCAGTGGCAAATACCGGTTTAATAAATCCCATGCCAGCCACATTTTAACAAAAAAAACCCGCAAAAGAAAACGGGAACTGCGAAAGACCCAGATCATCGACCCAAGCGACATGAAAGAGGTAAGACGTCTGCTTCCCTATGGATAATTAAATCTTAAAGGAGAACCATCATGCGCGTAAAAAGAGGCTTTAAAGCCAGGCAGCGCCGGAAAAAAGTGCTGAAACTGGCCAAAGGATACCGGGGGGGGAGAAGCAAACTCTACCGGACAGCCGCCGACGCGGTCGATAAGGCCCTGATGTATGCATACCGGGATCGCAAAGTACGAAAACGCGATTTCAGGAGACTCTGGATCGCCCGGATTAATGCGGCCGCACGGATGAACGGCATTTCTTACAGCCGGTTGATCAACGGACTAAAACAGCAAAAAATTGAGCTGGATCGCAAGATTCTGGCCGACCTGGCGGTCTCCGATCCGGATGGGTTCAGCCAGATTGCCGCCCGGGCAGCAGGAGAATAAAGGCCGCTACGGGGCAGCCGTTCAAAATTTTGAAGGTTAAAATTGGATAAAACGATTGATGACATCCAGGCTGAAGCCTTGGCTGCGCTGGAAAGCGCTGAAACCGCCGAGGAAGTAGGCCGGCTTTCCGTTCGCTACCTGGGCCGAAAAGGACTGGTGACCCAATATCTGCGCAATATTTCCTCACTGCCGGAAAATGAGCGTCCTGATGCCGGGAAAAAAGCCAACCAGACTAAAAAAATTCTGGAACAAGCAATTAAATCCGCTGAAAAGCGGATTGCCGCTCAGCAGAAAACTGAGCTCGTCGGCGGCGTTGACGTCACCCTGCCCGGTCGGCCGGCACCCCGCGGTCATATGCATCCCATTACTCAGATCACCCGCCGGATCTGCGATATTTTCGTAAGAATGGGATTTGACATTGTCGAAGGACCGGAGGTTGAAAGTGACTACTATAATTTTGAGGCTTTGAACATACCCAAAAACCATCCAGCCCGGGACATGCAGGATACCTTCTATATTGCCGAAAACATCGTCCTGCGCACTCATACATCGCCGCTTCAGGTCCGCATGATGGAACAATACCCCCCGCCGTTGCGGGTGGTGGCGCCCGGCAAGGTTTACCGGTGCGACTCCGACCTTACCCATACCCCCATGTTTCACCAGATTGAAGGCCTTTTGGTGGATGAAGAGGTTTCTTTCGGCGACCTGAAGGGGGTCTTAACCGAATTCGTCCAGAAGGTTTTCGATCCGGACACAAGCATCCGATTCCGCCCAAGCTTTTTCCCGTTTACCGAGCCAAGCGCCGAAGTGGATATCCAGTGCGTCATGTGCCGTGGCAGGGGCTGTAAGGTTTGCTCGCATACCGGCTGGCTGGAGGTGCTCGGCTGCGGCATGGTCCACCCTGCCCTCTTTGAAAATGTCGGCTATGATACCCGTCGCTATTGCGGGTTCGCTTTTGGCATGGGGATTGAGCGAATCGCCATGCTCAAGTACGGAATCAATGACATTCGGCTGTTCTTTGAAAGCGACGATCGATTCCTGAGGCAGTTCTGAAATGATAATCTCTCTCAATTGGTTGAAAACCTATGTTTCCGTCGAAACAGACCCGGAAAACCTGGCTGAACGAATGACCATGACCGGTCTGGAAGTCGAAGCCCTTTATGACCGGCTGGCTTATCTAAAAAGCGTCGTCGTCGGCCGGTTGACTCAGATTACCCCGCATCCCAATGCGGACAAGCTGAAAATATGCCGGGTAGACATCGGCAACAAAACGATCCCGGTGGTCTGCGGCGCTCCTAATGTTCAAGTCGGCGCCAAGTTCCCCTGCGCCCTGGCAGGAACCTGCCTTCCCGGCGGAATCACCGTAGAGCCGGCAGTGATCCGGGGGACGGCATCCGAAGGCATGCTCTGCAGTGAACGGGAACTGGGACTCGGAAAAGACAGCGCCGGCCTGATGGCGCTCGACGATGATCTTGAGGCGGGACTTTCCCTTGCCCTGGCCTTGGGCTTATCGGACATGGTTTTTGAAATCGGACTAACCCCCAACCGTCCGGATTGCTTGAGTTTTATCGGAATTGCACGCGAGGTGGCTGCACTGACCGGAAGCCGGCTCACCCTTCCGGCGCTGGAGATGCCGCTAAATTCCGGAGCCATTGATGAGATGGCCGCTGTTGATATAAAGGCGCCTGAGCTGTGCCCACGCTACGCCACCCGACTGCTAACTCAAATTAAGGTTGCCCCCTCTCCGTTCTGGCTGCAGGACCGGCTGATCTCGATCGGTCTTAAACCCATTAACAATATCGTGGATATCACCAATTTCGTAATGATGGAGACCGGCCAGCCCCTGCATGCTTTCGATTTCGATCGCCTGAGCGGACATCGCATCGTGGTTCGGACCGCCGGTGGAAATGAGTCTTTCACAACCCTTGACGGCAAAACGCATCATCTGAACGAAGAGACCCTGATGATCTGCGATGCCGAAAAACCCGTAGCCGTTGCCGGGGTCATGGGGGGGGAGAATTCTGAAATTGCGGATTCAACACGTCATGTCTTGATCGAGTCTGCTTATTTTGATCCGGTATCCATACGAAAAACCGCCAAAAGGCTGGGAATCAATACGGATGCCTCCCATCGGTTTGAACGCGGCGTCGACCCGGAAGGAACCATCTATGCACTGGAACGCGCCGCCAGGCTTATGGCCGATGTCTGTGGCGGCACACTGATAAAGGGCCTCATCGACGCCTACCCGAACCCTGTTGAGATTCATCCCATTGAGCTTGATCCCGATCGTGCCAATAAACACCTGGGCACGGATCTTTCCGCGTCAGAAATGCAGGCGCTTTTGGAATCCGTCGATTTTACGGTAACCCAAACGGAAACCGGGCGCCTCTCTGTTCTCGCGCCCTCCTTCCGGGTGGATGTCAGCCGGCCCGAAGACCTCATGGAAGAGATCGCCCGGCTTTGGGGGTATAACCGGATTGTCACCACATTCCCTAAAACTCGGGTTCAAACCCGGCTTCCGAATCGCGCGCGCATTGTGAAGGAAAGCATTAAGGATATAATGTGCGGGTTCGGGTTTAATGAGGCCATCAATTACAGTTTCACGGCAAGGGCTGCCTGTGATCGGCTGGCCCTTCCGCAGGATGACGAAAAACGCCGACTGCTGGACATTTTAAACCCCCTTACAGAAGAGCAGGCCGTTATGCGCACCTCCCTGGTTCCAGGCCTGCTGGAGACGCTCCAGAGGAATCTGGCCCACCAAATAAAGGATCTTAAATTATTTGAAACGGGCAAAATTTTCCTTAGCAACGGCCAGGAACACCTGCCTGAAGAAACGGAAACTCTGGCCGCCCTCTGGAGCGGAAACCGAAAGCCGGCCGGCTGGCATACCCAGGCGGAACCGTGCGATTTCTACGACCTCAAAGGCGTTGCTGAATCCCTGATAGAGAGCCTGAACGTGGCTGCCCCCGTATTTATCCCATTGCCCGCAGACAGAGCCGCCTATATGCGAGCGGGCTGCAGTGCCGCGATTCAACTCAATGAAACCGAAATCGGCGTCATTGGCGAGATTAATCCAACGGTTCTCAACAATTTTGATCTCAAACAAACTGCCTTTGTCCTGGAGCTGAACCTTCACCGGCTCATGCCCATGATACCCGACGTACCGGAGTTTTCCCCGATTCCAAAATTCCCGGGCGTATCGCGCGACATCACGCTGATTGTCGACGGCGCCGTGGCCGCCGGAGATATTCTGCGCTGCATCAATGACAGCAATGAGCCGCTGCTTGAAAATGTCAGCATTTTTGATCTTTACAGCGGCCCACCCATTGCCGAAGGGAAAAAGAGCATTTCATTCAGGCTAATGTACCGGTCCTCCGCTGAAACCCTGGCGGATGAGACGATAAACCGGATTCACGATAACCTCACAGCACACTTGATCCATACGTTTAATGCCAGCCTTCCGGCCTGATCCAAGGGGGGGACAGATGGCAGATTCAGGTCCGCTTTCAGGCGGAACCAAAAACAGGATCCCGGACAAGCTCTATTTTCGAATCGGAGAAGTGACCGGCATAACCGACCTGGCCGCCTATGTCCTGCGATTCTGGGAGTCCGAATTTCCGGATATCAATCCCAAACGGACCGAGTCTGGGCAGAGGCTCTACCGGAAATCCGATATTGAAACGATTTTATTGATCAAACACCTGCTCTACGATAAAAAATTTACTATTCCAGGGGCCAGGCAATATTTAAAAGCCAAACAAGAAGGGCC
>JAGYOT010000021.1 GCA_018399455.1 Desulfobacterales bacterium | reverse complement strand
CCATCTGGTTCATAAATCAATGAAAAAAATGAACATCCGCCGGATGCCCCGCCGCCGCGTCCTTATTCGTTTAAAAACCTGCGGTCTGAGTGGCGGATAGCTGTTTCTGTGGCAAGACTGATTGCTTCAAGAAAATCCCTCCTGTCCGAAGCGCCGGGAAGTGGCACGGTTTACCTGATCCCCGGGTGGAAAGCCCCGGAGTGGGTCATGGCGCCATTGCGCAGATACCTTGCCAAACTCGGCTACGACGCACGTCATTGGGGATTTGGCACGAATAAGGGCGATCCTGAGCGCGACTGTGCATTATTCTCGGAGAAGCTGCTTTCACATACACCGCCCGGAGAAAAGGCGGCGTTGATCGGATGGAGCCTTGGCGGCGTGATTGCAAGAGAAACCGCACGGGCAGTTCCAGGTGTTGTTTCCGGGATCATCACATACGGCACACCGGTTATTGGCGGGCCGACCTACACCCCTGCGGCCAGGGCGTGGGGGGCGGCAGAGTGCCGGCGGCTCAGTGCGGAGATCGAGAGACTGGACGCAGAAAATCCGATTCAGGTGCCAATCACGGCGATCTTTTCGCGCAGGGACGGCATGGTGTCATGGCCGGCCTGCATCGACCGGGCAAGCCCGGAAGTACGCCATTTCGAAGTCAAGGCACCGCATTTAGCCATGGGCCTCGATCCGGATGTCTGGCGCATCGCGGCCGACCAGTTCAATCGGTTTCCTTCAAGGTCAACGGTGTGACCCGGCGGGTTGATGGCTGGCCGGCTTCCGTCATCATTACCAAGCGGCGCAATGAATACCGGAATAACATTCGGTGAAAAGGACAAACCATGAACGACCTCACGAATCCTTGGCAGGAAAGACACCAGCCAGATATTTGGAAGAATGCGAAGAAAAAGCCAGAAAAGCTGCATAAAATGAAAAGCATCCCTAACTTTGAAGCTGGTATAGGAATCTTGGGCTAATCAAAGACTGGTTATCACTGCAGGCTTCTCCCGGTAAATTTTATTTCGGGTTTAAAGGACCCTTGTATTATAATGAAGGGGTTACCGTAAATATACAGATGAAAATGATAAGCTGCGATTTGATCTATATTCGGCTTATGCATGACAATTTACCGAACCAGCCCCTCAAGCCGATGCTCGTTCCTCGCGCGGCTTAGGGGCAACGTGAGAATGCAAAAACGATGAATAAGATGCACAAATATTCCTTTGGTATTATCCACTCAAAGCATGAAATCTAAAAACATATATGACTCAATACCCTCAGAACTTGCGGCGGAATTCTTTGAAGAGATTATCCGCTCACCTAATATAAGGATTGAACGAATAGTTTCAAAGGGACATATATCACCTAAAAATGGCTGGTACGACCAAGATGAGCACGAATGGGTTATTGTGTTGAAGGGTAAGGCGGTCTTAGAGTTCGAAGATGGTTCTACTTCTCGTTTGTCAACCGGTGATTATTTGAATGTACCGGCGCATTGTAAGCATAAGGTATCCTGGACAGATCCTGATCAAGCAACATTATGGCTGGCTGTTTTCTACAAATAATCCAAAGGCAGGATTGATATGCCCTCTATATATTTTCCCGATTTCAGGGAAATACCATCTGATAGGGATAGATAATTGAGATGGCGAATACAATACTTGTGGATACCAGGACTTGAAACCTGCCTATAGGAAAAAGGGAGCGGAAAGATTAGTTAATGAATAACAGAATCAATACATTGTATTTCAGCCCAACGGGCACAACCGAGAAAATTGTGACGGGTATTGCGGAAAAAATTGCGGAACATAACGGAGGAAATACTACCATCAGCAACATTGACTTTACATTGCCGGAAGCCCGAAAAAAGGTCTTTTCCTTTTCCCGGGATGACCTGGTTATTGCTGGCGTTCCGGTTTACGCCGGACGCGTACCGAATGTGCTGCTGAAATTCCTGAACACAATTTCCGGTAACGGAGCAGCTGCAGTCGCTATAGTTCTCTATGGAAACCGTGATTATGACGATGCGCTAATAGAATTAAAAAGCATTCTGGAGTCAAACGGATTTCAGGTTATTGCCGGAGGTGCCTTTATTGGTGAGCATTCCTTTTCGACAACGCTTGGGGGCAGCAGGCCTGACGAGCAGGATATGGCTGCGGCAGGCGAGTTTGCTGCCAAAATATATGATAAAATAAAGACCCCGGGTGAAGACTCCGCAGTTGTCGTAAGGGGGAATAAACCCTACAGGGAATATTACCGATTGAAGGATCAAAACGGAGATTCCGTGAGTATCCTGAAGGTCACTCCCAGGACAAGCAGCGATTGCCTCGACTGCAAGCTTTGCGCCGAGGTTTGTCCCATGGGGTCAATTGATCCCGACGATGTTTCCAAGATAACAGGTATTTGCATTAAGTGTTGTGCTTGCATTAAAAAATGTCCTGTCGGAGCGAAATATTTTGATGATGAAAACTATTTATGGCACAAACATGAACTGGAGGCCAAGTTTACCGATACGCGTCGGGAACCGGAATATTTTATCTGACGATTCACGGCAGGGTTACTGCCGATGTTCGCGCTGATCGTTCTAATCCACTTTTATTCGATTGAAGCGCACCCCGTACCGCCTCAGAAAAAGGACGATTTCCTGGCCCAGATCATTATCATGGTCGGATTGCTCCTTGTTTTCCACATCAATCCACATGATTTTCCTTTTGTTTAAGTGTTGACGGAGTTTTTCCGGTATCGCCCAAAGACTTAAAAGCACGTCCATGGGCTCGGTCTCAAGCTGGGAGGCCTCATCGGAAAGGGTTTCATCGGCCACCCTGAAACGCCAGTTTTTTCCGGTACGTCTCATCAATTTTTTTTGGGTTTTCAAAATGTTATAAACAGGGCTCCCGGATTGACAGACGAGCCCTGATCCCCTGAAAAATTCGATCATTTCTGTTACAATTGCCTGAAACAGGGTGTACTTTTCTTCAGACCCGACTTCCTTGGGAAAATCCGGATACCTGCTGACCACGCGGGCCGGAAAACCTAACGCCAGGCATTTTTCCGGAACCGATCGGTGAACCACGGAATGTGCCCCGATAACGGCCCCATCGCCGACCTTTGTACCGGGTAGCAAAAACGCGCCCCATGAGACAGACACGCTTTTTCCGATTTCAATCGGCTCAAAATCCACCGGATAGCCTTCAAACCGGCTCAGCCAGGAATTGTGCCCGAACAGCAGGCAGTTGCCGCCGATGCCCGAATCATCACCAATGCTGATCCAACGGGCTGGATTTAAAAACGACATCTGCATGATCTGGCAATTTTTTCCCATGCTGAGCCTGGAATCCGGAAACTGCAGGCCGCCAACAAAAACCTGCTCATTGATATGGCTGCCATCCCCGATTTCTATAAACGGCGTATCCAGAAAGCTCGTTGATCCAATGCTCACATGTTCGCCGATATCGATTTCTTTTCCTCTGATAATCGTTAAAAAGCCAATGTTTGTGAAATCTCCGATGGATACCTTCCTCCCGCAGACAACAGAGCCAAAGCCGATGGAGACATGTCTGCCGATGCGATAGCCTTTCAGGCGGTAAACCAATTTTTTTAAAAAACCGGGGAGAAAACCTATGAACAGGATATCTTTAATTGGGAGTCGGGTTTTTTCAATCAGCATGCCTGCGCCTTCAGATGTTTTTGTGCCAAATCATATACAAAGTCAAACCGACACGCCGTTACTCCATGATCGCCGCACCGCCGTCAACGACCAGCGTATGCCCGATCATGCCGCTGGATGCATCGGAGCAGAGAAACTGGGCTGCCCAGGCCACTTCTTCAGCCGTTGTAAGTCGTCCGTTGGGGGTTCGTCGGATGGTTTCAGATATTCGATCCTCTGCATCGGGCATGAATTTCCACGCATCGGTCATGACAGAGCCCGGAGACAGGATATTTACACGAATGCCTTTAGGCGCCAATTCGGCGGCAAAATGCCGTGCAATAGATTCAAGGGCGCCCTTTGACGCGCCGACCACGGCATATGCAGACACCGCCCGGACAGCACCCTTGGAAGAAATGGCAACAATGCTTGCGCTAGCCGATAATTTGGGGAGAAGGAGCTTGATAAGCTCAAAAAAAGCGCGGGTATTAATCGCCAGCGTCCAGTCAAAATGCCGGATTGTCAGTTTGTCTATAGACTTATGAACGCCACTGGACGCACAATGGATAAGACCGGACAGCAAAATATTGTGCTCCTCCAGATACGCGTTAAGCTTTTCCAGGCCCTTCTGGCTTGTGAGGTCCGCCCGGCAGATATCAATCGCGAGGCCCTCCTTATCTGCACTGGCTTTCAAGCGTTCGGCGGATTTCACATCCCGCACGTAATTGGCGGTGACCGATGCCCCGCTTTTGGCAAACCACAGTGATATGGCACCGCCAATACCCCGGGTTCCCCCGGTAATCAAAAAGTGTCTGTCCTTGATCGAAAACGGATCGGCCATTATGGCTTTGTTCCTCTCCGGATTTTGAAAAAACGCGTTTGTTTTGGATTTCCGTGTGTCAGGCCGAAGTTTTTCTGCCGGCTAAAAAAGATTCCAGCACCTCGTCCCGGTAGTCCTCCGCAAATACCTCATTGGGAACAAAGGTAAAGAATAGTTCTGCTGAGCTGACCTCCTTGCCGTCGACGCTGACCGAGCATTTGGCCGTTGCGTATTTATCCCTGTTATTAAGTACTTCCGATTCGATTACAGCCACCTGGTCAGGCTTCATCCAGGACCTGAAGCTAGCCGAATTGATTCTGGCCAGCATAGCCTTACCCCGGGGCCGCTTTTCAGCATCAAGGCATTTGCCCGCGGTCTGTGCCATCATTTCCGTCAACAGAACCCCGGGCACCACGGGAAAACCAGGAAAATGATCTTCGAAAAAATCCGCATCCGCATCGATTGTTTTTTCGGCCGTAATGGACCGGCCCGGCACCATGTCCAATATTCGGTCAACAAGGATAAAGCGCAATTTCAGTTCCTCTTATCCATCCTGAAGCATTCCATGACTTCTCAAAACATCGAGAATGTCATCGACGGATTTCATGTCCTGCACCTGGTCCTCTGACAAAAAAATTTCAAACTCCTCGTCCAACACGGACATCAGGGTCAGCATGCCAAGTGAATCCCAGGCCTGGATTGCATCCCGCGGCGTATCGCGGTTGACTTTGTCGGACGGCTCCTCGAAAACATTGGCAATCCATGCCAAGGCCTCTTCTATTTTCATGGGAGACAAGACAACCTCCAATAAACAGGATTATGTGTTATCGCGTTTTATTGGGCAAGGTATCCACCGTCGAGCACAAGGTCTGCGCCCGTGATCCAGCGGTTTTGGGGCGCCAGCATAAATGCGGCAGCCCGGGCAACATCCTCCGGCGTTCCAATGCCCAGCGGATGGGCATCCTCAATTTTTTGCCGCTGCTCCACGGAGAGCTTGGAAAAGGCTTCATCCGTCATGGTCGTTCTTACCAAGCCGGGCGATAATGTGTTGACCCGTATCCGCCGCCTTGCCAGTTCAATGGCCATGGCGCGTGCAGCGGCATTTAAAGCCCCTTTGCTGCCGCAATACCCGGTTTGTCCCGCAGCCCCCGCATGACTGTATACTGAAGAGATAAACAGAATAGACCCGCCATCCTCGGTCATCACATCCCTTCGGCAGACCGCCCGGGCAAGCTCTATACCCGCCAGGTAATTGACATCCAGCATCTGGCGGAGGCCTTCGATTCGGATCGCATTCATGGGTCGGGTCTCCACTACACCGGCTGAATGGCAAAAACCGTATATTCTGCCATTCGCCTCCGAGATCGCCTTGATATGGGGATAGATTTCCGAAAATGCAGTCAAATCGAGTTTCAGCAGGTGCACATCATCGGACTCCACCTGTTCTGCTGTTATCCGGAGCTGCGCCTCATTTCTGCCCAGCAGAATTAGTCCCGCGCCCCTCCGGCTGAGCTCAATGCATATGGCCCTGCCAAAACCGGAAGAAGCACCGGATACCAGCACTTTTTTGCCTTGAAAATCCACAAACGGCTTCTTCGTCATATCAAATATCCCTTCCATTGCCGAGTTCCAGATGCTCGAGCAAGACCTCAGGGGGCAGTTCGATCAAAGCGGAGGCCCAGGACAGACCAACCCCATATCCCAGCAGCATCAGTTTCAACGCCGTCGTGTTGGAGCGATTCAGTTCGCCCCTTGTAATTGTCAATGGAACCGAGGGACCACCCGGGTTGCCATAGTTTTCCAACACAATCGGCACCCTTTCTTCCGGCAGGGAAAGCTTCCTGATAAAATGGCGCAGGATATACTGGTTGGATTGGTGAAAAATGTAATAGTCGATGCTGTCAGCCGAAGCCCCGGCCAGTTTCAGGGTGTCCATAATAAGGGGCGGCACCCGCTTGATCGTGAAATTAAAGATATTGGCCCCGTTCATGTGGAGATAATTCTTGCGCGGCTCTTCGGGGAAGCGATTTCGAAACCCGCCGCCTTCTATGATCATATCCTGATAGCCATTGCCATCGGTGTGCATGGCAAAAAACCAGCCGGCGGAGCTGTCAGGCGCTGCGGCCTCAATTGCCGTGGCTGAGCCGGCATCCCCGAAAAGCAGTGCAACAGAGCGATCGGACTGCAGGGTGAAACGCCCCGGGGTCTCCCCGTGGCAGAGGATAACGCGCTTGAAACCGCTCGCCTGGATCATCATTGCCGCCAACCAGAGGCCATAAGGGTAGCCGGAACAGCCCAGTCCCACATCAAAGGCGGCGCATTGATTTGACAGGTTAAGGCGCCTGTGGATCAGGCAGGCGGATGAAGGCAGAAAATAATCCGGCGTCTGGGTTACCAGAATGAGCGCATCAATCGTCTCAGGAGGCCAATCCAGTTTTTCAATAATTTTTTCCGCTGCAGCGGTGCACAAATCCGTACTGCAGATGGCATCATCGGCCAGCCGACGCTGCCTGACTCCGGCCATGGCGACAACTTTCCTGATTTCCGACGGCGTGAAATGCACTGAGTCATGGAGGTTATCAAACCGGCGGGAGGGCACACAGGTTCCGATCGCAGAAATCTTCGCCCCCTTTATGTGTGCGGTCGCCATGAATCTGCCCCGCTTAGTGAGGTTAACTCCAACCCCCATTCTTTATCCGTGGGTAATTCCTGTTTGCACGGAAAAGGGAATGATAAGGTTACCGTGACCATCTTATCAATTAATTTAAGCGGAAATAAGGATTGCGACAATTGGTCCTTGGGATGATTTTTATTAAAAAATAAGGAACTTTAGGGCGTGCGAGAAAAAGTGCCGGGCTGAAACCAAAGCTTTAGGTCTTTGGATGGAGTCCAATCGATAATCGCCCATACCAATGGCTGAACATAACCTGTCTATTATTATCAACAGCCGTTTACAATTTTATACAAATCGATTCTTTGCTTCAAAAAATGGCTTTGCGTTTTCTCCTTTTTTCGTTTCATGCCCATAAAATCAGTTCAGTATAAGTTGCTGAACCATAGCAAATTTTAGAAGAAAGCAGATCGTATTTTTCCTTGATGGATGCAGATTTATGAATGCAGAACAAAATTTTGGCAAACTTGGTATATATATTGCTTAGGCTTTATCCCAAGTTGAAATACAATTTTTGAAGGTTGTGAATGTAAAAATTCATTCAAAACCGCTTGATAAAGGCAACCCATCCGGAAGGATGGCACGCAAAGGCACCGACCCCAATTGATTTTGTGAAAGGGCGGCGGGCCTGCGGGGCGGTAGCAATGCCTCTTTGGGTATTGTTTCCGGCATTTTTTGAGACAGCACTTAAGGAGGCTATTTTTATGTGCCAGTTAACACCAAGGCGATTACCATTAATCCTTATGTCCCTTTTATTTCTGTTCTGTCTAGCACCCTCGGGGCATGCAGCTAAAGTCACCCTGGCTTGGGACAACCCCGGCAGCAGTGAAGTTGAAGGTTACAACGTATACTGCGGGAAATCCGGAACCGATTTCAAGGCTACCCCTGTTGAGACCATAACTTCACCCGAGCAAACCAACTGCCCAATCTCAGGCCTCGAAAAAGGCCAGACCTATGCTTTAGTCGCAACCACGATAGATGGCAACGGAAATGAGAGCACTTTTCCGGACCCGATCTATTATGAAGTCCCAAACAGCAGCACGGATAAAGAACAGATAATAATAGATAACGGAGGCGCCGAGACATCTTCATCAGGCAGCTGGCAGGAATCCGGGGGATCATCTTATTACGGGGCCACTTCCCTTTACAGCAAGCAGGTTGGTGCGGCCTATAGCTTTGAAGCTCCTGTGAACGGCGCCTATGAAATATCCCTGTGGTGGACAGAATGGCCGAGCCGGAGCACTGAAGTTCCCGTAAAGGTATATGACGGCGACAGCCTTCTTGCAACGCTGTATGTCAATCAATTTAAAAACGGTGGGCAATGGAACATCCAGGGAACATATACATTCACGGGCACAGCCCGGGTCGTCATCATATCTCAATCCTCGAGCCGTTCAACCTGCGCCGATGCGGTCAAGCTGGTATCCAGAGGGGGAAACGATAACTTGACCCAGTTTGATGACGACGGCGACGGATATACAGAGAATGAAGGCGACAACAACGACAATGATGCCACAATCTATCCGGGGGCTATTGAAATTTGCGGCGATGGAATCGACCAGGACTGCGACGGGAGTGATCTGGAATGCATGCAAGGAGAATTTGCACTGGAATATGGAGATGTCGAGATTAATCATGAATGGAAATATATCCCCTTTAACAATACATATACCCAGCCGGTTGTCGTGGCCAAGCCGGTCAGCCTGAATGGCGGAGACCCAGCGGTTATCCGAATACAAAATGTGACCCAAGACGGATTTGAAATACGTATCCAGGAGTGGGAGTATCTTGATGGGGCGCATGTAATTGAAAGTGTAAGTTTTATTGTAATGGAATCAGGAAGACATGAATTGGGAAATGGGATCAATGTCGAAGCTGGTACTTTTGAAACAAGTAATACAAAAACTGTGGCATTTAATAACACATTCGGTCACGATCCAGTGGTGGTCTCCAGTATTACCTCTGAAAACGATATTTATGCCGTAACGGGTCGCTTGTACAATGTGTCAAGCACGGGCTTTGAGTTTACATTGCAGCAAGAAGAAGCCAATAAAAATAAAAAGATAGAGACTGTTTCTTACATTGCCTGGGAGCCTTCGGCAGGAACGGTGAATGGAATGGCTTATAGCGTTGACAGCACATTCAATGAAGTAACCCATGAGCTGAGCCATATCTCTTTCTACCCCGCCTTTGACAACACCCCATGTTTTATTGCAGATATGCAGACGATGAACGGGGGCGACACAGCAAATATTCGCTGGCAAAACAAAAATGCTCAGGGCATTGATGGAATGATAGATGAAGAAGCGTCTAAGGACCAGGAAACGCATCACACCACAGAAGTAGCCGGTTATATTGTAATTGAATAAACATCAATTAATTGATTGAAGTTGATAATTTAATAATTACGTAATTTCTAATAATATAAAAAAAAATGGCAATAAGGCAAACTTTAAGATTTGCCGATCCGGAGGAAAGGAATGACGGTGAAAACTAAGTATAGTATAAAAACAAAGGCCTATAAACTAAAATGGCTGATTATATTGCAGCTGATTTTTTTTCTAATGACATCGGCATCCCGGGCAGCAGAATATTATGTGGACCACACTGCAGGCAAAGATTCCAACCAAGGGACTCAAAGTCAACCTTGGCAGAATTGTCCGGGAATGTTGGGGTGGAGCGGCAGCGCAACACTAAAGGCAGGGGATACAGTTTATTTTGATAGCGCCGACACTTGGAGCAGTTCGCGCTCAGCTCCTATATTGACAGTTAAAGGAGGTGTTAGTTACATAGGCGATACTTGGGGATCCGGAAAAAGAGCAACCTTTCGAGCAACAGATACTTTGAAATATGCAAGTGTTTTGATCAATAAAGATGACCCCGTATACAGAACACTCGTTGAGGGTTTTGATATTGACATGAATAATAAAGGGTTCATTGGTAATGCCGCGGGTGTGGGGATCAATTGGCCCATAGCCAGCGGGAGTCTGACCGGAGCCACGAAAACAGTTAAAAACTGCATTATTCATGATATAAAAACCGAGAATGAAAACTGGTATGGTATCAAAGTCGGAGCGTATAACGGGTATAATACCAATAACGTAGAAATAATCGATTGCGGTGTTTATAACACTCCAGCGACGGGCATGGCGATTTATGCTTCTGTAGCGACCAGCGCTTCTCAAATCAACGATGTTCTGGTTCGCGGCTGTACGGTACATGATGCAGGCCAGGGTAAAGTTGGAGAGATTGGAAACGGCATTACATTAAAAAACAATGTGGATAACTGTATTGTTGAATATTGCCATTCTTACAACCAGCCAGCCCGGGGGTTTCAAATAGATAACACCAATGGAACGGATGCTCCGACAAACGTAAAAATTCGTAATTGTATAACCCATGATAACGGTAAGGGGGGAATTGTTATCCTACATGATGGGGATAAAAGCGGAGAAATTTATAATAACTTGATTTTTAATAATAATGGAAATGGAGGGGCTCCGGGTGTCGGCCTATTATTCATGAGCATTATGGGGGGAACCAACTCATTTAAGGTCTATAACAACACCTTCTATAACAATGCTGAAGGTGGTATCTATGTTCAATCTTCAAGTGCTAAGTTCAATACCCTTGAATTCAAAAACAATATAATCTGTTCGGCGGCCGGGCAATATCCTTTTTACAATGAGATGGACGGAGTTATTACGTCACACAAAAATAATCTCTTCTACAGTCCGGACGGGGGAAACCTGGTGCGGGACGGCAATAAATATTATGATTCCGGCTCTGTTTCTTCATGGGAAGGCTCTGCTCTTGCTGCTGATCCATTATTTAAAAATACCAGTGACCTGCCTTCGGGTTTTATAAGAATCGATGATAACCATATGATGCCGAACACAGATGGCCTCAATTTAAGTTTAGACTCCCCAGCAAGAGATTACGGGGTTGTTTTGGGCAGCAATTATAACTCAAGCATTAACAGTGTAACGCGGCTCAGTTCGGAAAAATGGGATCTGGGGGCTTATGAAAACGGTAGCTCCTCCTCCGCATTGCCCCCTCCCCTCAATCTGAGGCTTATTGAATAAAAACAGGGAATAACCCCATAGTTCCAGCAAACTAAGGATTGTGGGCTTCAGAAAATCCCCCAAACAGGAGTTTCGGGGATAAGCGGCAAAAAAAGCC
>JAGYOT010000209.1 GCA_018399455.1 Desulfobacterales bacterium | reverse complement strand
GAACTCTCAAACGCTCCCCGGCTCAGAGGATACGCATTTCTGACAGCAAAGCCGGTACTGCTCCTTTCCAACAACGAGGACGAGGATACGCAGCTTCCGCCAATCAAAGGAAGCATGAGCCGGGAGGCCTGTCTTGTGATCCGCGGCAAAATTGAACATGAGCTTTCCCAGATGAGCTCAGAGGAGGCAGCCGATCTTCTGGAAGAATTTCAAATTGCGGCTTCCGCCACCGACCGGGTGATTCGGAAATCCTATGAAATCCTGGGGCTCATCTCCTTTTTCACCGTGGGTGAAGACGAGGTCCGCGCATGGACAATACCTAAAGGCACTTCCGCTGTCGAGGCCGCAGGTGTAATTCACTCCGATATCCAGAAGGGATTTATCCGGGCCGAAACCATTGCTTACGAGGATTTAATCGAGGCCGGCAGCATGGCGGCAGCCAAAAAAAACGCCAGGCTGCGGCTGGAGGGCAAAACCTACGACGTCAGGGACGGGGATATCATCAATTTTCGTTTCAACGTGTAAGAACTTAGCATCCCTTGCTGTCGGCTTTTTCCAGAAAACGATATTTTTTAATGGCCTCGAGGATCCCGGCGGCACAGGGCCTTTTGGCAAAATAGATATTTTTGGCGCCTCGCAGGCTGTCGAGCTCCGGGCTGTAGTTGCCCACCACCGCCCCCCGGGGCTCACCCCGCAGCATTTCCTCATCGTTTCCGGAATCACCGCAAATCAACAGATGGTTAAGCGGAATCTCCCATTTATAGCTGATATAGCGAATGGCTTTTCCCTTCGAGGCCCGGTAGGGAATAATATCCAGGTATTTTTCATGGGAATAGATCAATGAATAGCGGCACTTGTTTTTAAGCAGGATATCATGGATTTTCACCAGCCGGTCCTCGCCCGGGGTCATGTTATAGCTGACCTTGAATTTGCGCTGGTTGGCCTCTTCCTGATATTCCAGAAAACTAAGCGTCGAGAGCAGATCCACAATTTTTTTCCGCTCCCATTGATTGGCAATATGGGTTTCCCAGCCGCGATCGTAATAAAGATCAGATCCATAATAAATTTCGGTTCCCACTGAAGCAATGACTATATCCGGGATGGGAACCTCATGGCGGGCCAGTATCCTTGCCGCCGAGTCGACACTCCGGCCGGTGGCCACGGCGAGCCCCAGGCACTTCTGATAATCCCTGAACGTCTGAATAAGCTCGGGCAGCGCTTCGTTGCTCTCCCCGATCAGGGTATTGTCGATATCGGTGATCAAAAACCGGTTCAGGCAGGTCAGTCGTTTCCCGACAGGGGTGCGGGCCCGCTCCTTTTCCTCGGAAATCGCAGCCTTGGATTCAAGCTTCTGGACCGCCTTGACGTAGGTGGCCGCGTGGCTGTCCCAGGTATAGTAGTTCCGGACATTCATGATTCCGTTTTTGGAGTATTCGGTCCACAATTCATGGTTTATGATAATTTTTTTGAGCGCCTCGGAGATTTCTCCGGGTTTTGTCGCATCCACCAGGATGCCGTTTTTGCAGTTGCTTATAATATCATGAGGTCCCCCGTCGTCTGTGGCCACGATCGGCAGACCGGTTGCGGATGCTTCCAGAAGCGTCAGCCCAAAAGGCTCGGTAAGCGCCGGATTTACAAACACGCCCCGCTTTTCCGCAGCAATCCGGTAAAGCTCCGGCACCTCGTGCTCCGTGTCATGCTTTTTGGGAATGGCCATCTTCCCGTACAGGTCATACTTATCCATAAGGAGGAGCATCCGGGTGAGCACCTCCTTCTCGTTGTCCTCCATTTTATTAATATCTTTACGGATGCCCGCGAAAATCGCCAGGTTTGCCATGGTCTGCAGCTCCTGGTCCTTACCATAGGCCTGGACCAGCCCGGAAATATTCTTTCGCTTATCCGGCCGCGATAATGCCAGGATCAGGGGTTTGTCCGGATACATGAGGAACCGGTCCAGCTCTCTTAAGACAGATGCCTGGGAATAAAGCTCAATCTCGCTTTTTTCGGTCTCCGGGAGCCGGTCATGATAATAGGGATAGAATCGGACGATGTCAATCCCCGGGGGGATCACCTTAAACTCCGGGATCCCGGAGTTTTCATAAAGCTTGTACTGCTCGTTGATTTCCTGAGTTGTGCTGGCAATAATAATATCCGCACCTTTGATCACCTCTTCTTCAACGGCAATCCGATGGTCGATTTTATAGCCCTTAATAATCTCTTCCTCGGTCATACCGTCATTTAAAAGCTTCTGAAACTTTGACCGGCCCATAGAGTGACCTGTAAACACCAACGGCAAACCGAATATCTTGGACAGTTCCATCGCCACGTAACCGGCATCCGCGTAATGACCGTGCACAATGTCCGGGACTTGTTTTTCTTTCTTAATGAACTTGACTGTTTTATCAACATATTCGTCCATGTGCGGCCACAGCAGCTCCTTACGGATATACTTTAACCCTCCGCAGCGAATACGTACAATCCGAAACTTGTCATTGACCTTTTCAAGAGGCTGGCCGTAATCATCGGAAATTTTCTTATCCTTGATCTGCCGGGTAAACAAATCCACCTGCCGGACATCATCGCGCAGGCTTAAATGATTGGCCAGTTCAATGACATACTTGACCTGCCCACCGGTATCCGCATCCCTGCCAAGCTCCAGATTTTCAGACCGCACCAGACCGTGAATGCTGAACATCTGGACATAGAGGCCTCTTTCCTCAGCCATTTGAAGCGCCCCCAATCATATTGCGCATATGCTGGTAGAATGCGGCATCTTCCGGAACCGCGCCTTCAATACGGCAAATGCTTGCGGAGAACATGGTGGCAATTGACAGAATCTGCTCCGGATTCCACCGGCGAAGATAGCCCAGGGCAAGCACCGCCGCATAGGCATCGCCTGCTCCCACTGTATCCACAATGGGATTCACATCCGAGGCGGACACCGAAAAATGCTCATGATCGGCAAGAAACAGTTCGCTTCCGTCACTGCCGCGGGTCAAAGAGAGCAGCTGAATATCGTACTGCGCCATCAGGGAAAAAACCGTTGCCTCGCTCCTATTCTCCGTGTGAAGCATCTCCCGGCAAAGGTAGTCGAGCTCCTCTTCGTTTAGTTTTACAATATCAGCCTTTTCCAATGAAAATTCAATAACTTTTGGCTGACGGGTTCCCTGCCTGAGGTTAATATCATATAAACAAAAGATTTCCGGATCCAGCTGATCAAGAAACGCCTGAAACCTTGAAAAACCGCCTTGCGTCCGCTGGATCAGGGTGCCAAAATAAACCAGGGAAAAAGGCGTTTCAACAGGCAGGCAGCCCTCGAAGTCAATATGATCAAAGGCCACATCGTCAAGGATATCAAACTCAGGCTGGCCGTTCCGATCAAAAGAAACCTGCACCTGGCCGGTCGGATGATCCGCATCCAGCTGTATGTCTGCTGTAGAGAACCGGTTGCGGTTCAACATGGAAAGGATTTCATCGCCATAGGCATCCCGACCGATTCTCGACATAAACCGCACCGGCATGCCAAAATTTTTCAGATGATATGCAAAATTAAAAGGGGCGCCGCCTATGCGCTGATAATCAGGGAAAATATCCACTAGCAACTCGCCGAGGACAAAAACCGGGTTTTCCTGTTGCGCCTCCTTTTGCAAGGTCTCCTCCTGCTTGTTTGCGTTTAGATTTCTATGTTTAAATTAAATCATGATTCCCTAAAATTCAAATCCGGCCCGGAATTTCTTCTTTAAGCAGACAGCAGGCGATTTGGTATTCCGGACTCCCATCTTCGCCATAACTGAGATTTGCGGGCTGTATCAGTTTGTTCATGACACAGCCCTCAGGAATATTCAGCGAAAACAAGCCCTTTTCATTCACCGGACCGGTTTCGATCAGGCGGTTGCCGTCAATCAACAGGCTGTGAAGGGGATAATCCTCGCACAAAGGACAACGATAAACCCGGCCGTTGGGAAAAATAAAATAGTTTTCCGCCACCCGGCCAGCGCATTCAAAAGTCTCGGCGGGATCCAGAAAGACCTTAGGGTAGGTAACCGTAATGCCGGATGCCGCCACTTTTTCAGCCACCCGCGGAATCAGATCAAGCCAGGTGGCGCGATCCACCTGAAGGTTGTCCCGGCCCGGCCCGGCGGATTTTCCACGGATGCCGATCACCTGAATAAAAAACCGGTCCACGCCAAGCGTTTCAAGAAGCGGCGGCATCATTTCCAGCTCAGCAATATTTTCATTGCTGACGGTATAGATCAGACTGGTCTTGAAGCCCTTTTTTACGGCCGCTGATATCCCCTCGGTGCAGGTATCATAGCAGCCCCGCCCCCGGATTCGATCGTTGGTGACCGCTGTTGCCCCGTCCAGACTGAAACTGATAAAATCCACCTCCGATGGCGTGACTTTGCTCAAAATATCGTTAAACAAATAGCCGTTGGTATCAATGGTGATGGAGTTATACCCCGTTTCCCGGGCAGAGCGGATAATGCCGGCAAGCTCGGGATGAAGCGTCGGTTCGCCACCCAAAAGAATCAGATTGGCATGGGCCTGGTTGTTTAGAAACAGACGAAGCCAGCGGGCGACGGTTTCAAGGGGGAGTCTTTCGCTGCCGTGCTGGGCGGGGTTGATATAGCAGTGCCGGCAGGCCAGATTGCAG
>JAGYOT010000208.1 GCA_018399455.1 Desulfobacterales bacterium | reverse complement strand
GAACTTTTTTCTTTGCCATCCAAAAACTGACTTTTTACGAGTGCATCAAGATTTGCATGGAGAATCATATGTATAAAATCAATCGAATGAAAATAAGCGGGTTCCGGCGGCTGGCGTCTGTTGATATACCGGTTAGGCCTTTTATGGTGCTGATCGGTGCAAACGGGGTGGGCAAGACCTCTGTTCTGGATGCGTTTGCAGTTTTATCCGCCTCTGCCTCCGGAAATCTGAACACCAGTTTATCCCGGTTCGGTGGGGTCGCCAGTCTGTTGACACGGGGGCTAAGCGAAGAACTTTCTTTTCTGGTGGATATGAGTGTGCCGGGCCATCAGCCCCTTGAATATGAACTCTGTCTCAAGCCCAGCGGGACCGGTTATGTCGTCACCAGGGAAATGCTCTCCCAGGAACGTGACGGCTATGATGCGCCATTTAAACATATCGATTCATCAGGGGTTGACATCCGCTACTATGAAACAGAAGAAAACCGGCTGGTGCGGCCGGACTGGGAACACAATCCTCTGGAGACTTCGCTTGCCCAGGTGCCCAAAATGTTTCGCCAGCCCGAAGAATTGCGCCGGATGCTGGCCACGGCCACTCAATACCATGTGCTGGACGTGGGACCGCGGGCGCCGATAAAAATGCCCCAGCCAATGAAGCCGGCGACGCTGCCCGGGCCGGATGGTGAGGATTTGGTACCGTATCTCTACTATCTGCGGGAAAGCGACCGGGAACGGTTTGACATGATTATGGATACATTGCGGGCTGCTTTCTCCGATTTCGAGGAGTTGAAATTTCCCCCGGTTGCCGCCGGAATGCTGGCAATGACCTGGAAAGACGCCAAACTTGGGAAACCGATATACATGAATGAGTTGTCGGAAGGTATGTTGCGCTTTCTCTGGCTGGTATCGTTGCTGCAAAGCCCTTATCTTTCAACAATTACCATGATTGATGAGCCGGAAGTCAGCCTTCATCCGGAACTGTTGAGCCTGCTGGCTGATGTCATGCGGGAGGCGGCCAAACGAACGCAGTTGATTGTTGCCACCCATTCGGATCGTTTGATCCGTTTTTTAAATCCCGCTGAAGTGGTGGTCATGGATATGGATGAGCAGGGCTGCGCCACTGCGACCTGGGCTGATACCCTGGATCTGGACCAATGGCTGGCGGATTACAGCCTTGACGAGGTATGGCGCATGGGCAGGATGGGAGGCCGCTCATGAAGATCGCCATTATCGTGGAAGGAAAAACGGAGAAAGCGTTTCTGCCGCACCTTCGCGAATTTTTGAAAACAAGGCTGGCCGGAAGTATGCCCAAGCTGGATTTATTCCCGTATGACGGCCGAATTCCAAAAGAATCGCTTTTGAGAAAGACAGTGCAAAATCTTTTGCAAGGCAAACATCCCGCAGATCATGTTATTGCCCTGACAGATGTGTATACCGGCGCCAATCCTCCTGATTTTAAGGATGCCCAAGACGCTAAAAGAAAAATGGCACAATGGGTCGGGGATGAATCAAGGTTTCATCCTCATGCCTCGCAATACGATTTTGAGGCATGGCTGCTTCCATACTGGCCTACTATCCAACGACTGGCAAAGCATAACAAGGCGGCCCCCGGCGGGAATCCGGAAACCGTGAATCATCAAAATCCACCCTCCTTTCGAATCCGGAAAATATTTGAAATCGGCCAATGCAGGGACAGTTACATCAAAACCCGGGATGCGGGTCGCGTGCTCAGGGAAAATAACTTGTTACCCTCAATCAATCAATGCGCTGAGCTTAAGGCATTGATCAATACAATTTTATCCTTGTGTGAAGCGGAACCGATTCCCTAAGTGTTCATTTGTCCATACATGATTAATTAGCGGTCTATCCCTTTATTATGAAAATCGCTATTTACGGAAAAGGCGGCATCGGCAAATCCACCATTGCCGCAAATATCTCGGCCGCACTGGCTGAAGGCGGCTGCCGGGTGCTCCAGATCGGGTGCGATCCCAAGCACGACTCTACCCGGCTGCTGCTTAACGGGCGTATCGTTACCACCGCGCTTGATTATATGCGAAATGTCGCTCCGGCTGAGCAGCGGCTTGATGAGCTTCTGCACACCGGGTACGGCGGGGTGACCTGCGCTGAAGCCGGAGGGCCGGAGCCGGGGGTGGGATGCGCCGGCAGAGGCATTCTCAGCACGTTTGCCCTGTTCGAGCGGCTGGGCCTTCAAATGGATCATTTTGACGTGGTGCTCTACGATGTTCTGGGCGATGTGGTCTGCGGCGGTTTTGCCGTTCCTTTGCGAAAAGGATTTGCGGACGTGGTCTACATCGTCACCTCCGAGGAATACATGGCGATTTATGCGGCCAACAATATTTTGCGCGGCATTGCCAACTTCGATGCCGGCGCGTTTCGCCTGGCCGGATTGATCCTGAACAGCCGGGGCGATGGGGAAGATGACGCACCGGTTGAGCGATTTGCCAAGGCTGCCAAGGCCCCGGTCATGTGCCGCATACCCCGGAGCGACCGGTTTCGCAGGGCAGAGGAAAAAAATCAGACCCTTATCGAGGCGTTTCCGCAGTCGCCGGAATCCATGCGCTTCCGGCAACTGGCAAGCGAAATGAAACGCAACCGCCGGCTTTACCCGGCAAAGCCCTTGAGCGATTCGGACCTGGAAGCGACGGTATTTCGAAAAACCGGCCGTCACTCCGGGCAAACCGCCGGGCCGGCTCAAATCGCACCGGCCCCGGCAAAACCGATCAAACCGGCAAAACCGCAGGCTCAGGACCCGCCGCAGGCTTCGATCGGGTTAATGTCCAAAAGCATGCTGTTTCGGGAGCCGCTTCACGGATGCGCCTTTGCCGGTGCCATCAGCACCACGACCCAGATCCGCGATGCCGTCACCGTGGCCCACGGCCCCAGGAGCTGTGCGCATATTGCCGCCCGGACCATTCTCTCAAGCGGCATTCGCACACGGTCCCGCAAAGGGGTAATTCTGCCCCGCCAGCTGGCCCCGGACGTTATCAGCTCGGACATGAACGAAGGGGTTATGATTTATGGCGGCGGCGAGACCCTGCGGGAGACCCTGCGAAAAGCCCTGGCAAGGCGGCCCAAAGCGCTATTCTTGGTTACCGCATGTCCTTCCGGGGTGATCGGGGACGATCCCCTGGCCGCCATCCGGGAGGTCGGCCGGGAGTATCCGGATATCCCAATCCTGCCCGTCACTTCGGACGGAAACATCCATGGCGATTACATGCAGGGCGTTATCAACGCCTGTCTGGAAGGAGCGGCCGCCCTGATCGATCCCCTTGTCGCGCCTGAAAAAAACTGTGTGAATATCCTGGCTGAAAAAAATATTGCCAACAATGCGGAATCCAATTACAACACGGTCTCGGAAATGCTTGACGCCATGGGGATCCGGGTTAACTGCAGGTTTATCCGGGATACCTCGGTGGCCACGCTCCGGCGGTTCCAAAAGGCGTCTCTTAATCTGCTGGCCTATGAGGATCATTTCGGCCGGCTTCTGAAATCATTTTTTGCCGAGCGAACCGGCGCGGTGTTCAGCGCTTATCCATTCCCGGTGGGATTTAAGGAAACCAGGCGCTGGCTCAAAGATATCGGCGCGTTTTTCGATAAATCCGACATTGCCGATCAGCTTATAGAAAGTTATGAAAGCGGCTATGAATCGGCAATCCGGCGTCTGGCACCGTACCTTGCCGGCAAACGGCTGATGATCGTAAGCTTCATCCACGATGTGGACTGGATTCTTGAAACCGCCTTTGATCTCGGCATGGGCGTTGAGAAGGTGGGCATCTTAAACTTCAGCCAGGACCATATCTTCCGCACCCGGTTTGCGGACCGGTTTGCCTGCGAAACCGGATATACGCCGGAAAAGCGGGACCGCGATCTTTCCCGGATTCAACCTGATCTGCTGCTGTCCAATTACGTTCCCGAAAAGCTGCCCGCTGCAATCCACGCCGACAGCATTCCCTTATGCCCGGATGTCGGCTTCTACGGCGGGCTTCGGTTTGCCCGGCGATGGGCGGCGCTCCTTAAATCTCCGGTTCGCGAAGGTTGGCGGGACGATGAGGGTGCAGATGCCTGAACTGCCGCCGGACGGTTTTACGGGAGCGATCCTTGCACTTGAGGGAATCCGGGACGCCGCTGTGCTCTTAAACGGCCCCACCGGCTGTAAGTTCTACCACGGTGCGATTTCCGACGCCCAGCTTCCCAGGCAAAGCAGCATGGACCCCCTGCAGTTTTCCGATGAATTCTACTTCGGCCAGCCCCGTGTGCCCGCTACTTATCTGGACAGTCAGGACTACATCTTCGGCGCGACCGAAAAGCTGGAGAAGATCCTGCCAAAGGTAGCTAAAAAAGGGCATCGGCTGATTGCCGTGGTCAACTCGCCCGGGGCTGCGCTTATCGGCGATGATCTGGACCGGTTTATTGCCGAAGCCGGCCTGGCGGTTCCCTGTATCGCCATTGAAAGCACCGGGTTTTCAGACAGTTTTGCCCGCGGCTATCAGGCGGCGGTCATAAAAGCCATCGCCCGGCTGGTGTCCTTTGACGGGCAGGATGGGGATAAAATCGCCGCCGGCGGAAAACCGATACCCGGCCACGTCAATCTGCTTGGCTTCTCGATTTTCCAGCGGCACTGGGAGGGCAATGCCGGTGAACTGCAATTCCT
>JAGYOT010000207.1 GCA_018399455.1 Desulfobacterales bacterium | reverse complement strand
AAAAAAGTTCAAGATCAAGGCGTCGCAAATCCCGAGGAATGCAGCGTACATAGGAGTACGTGAAATTCCGAGGGATGCAGCGCAAAGCAGATATTGGACTTTTTACGAAGCCATCAAAATTATTCAATCACCGAAGGAGGTGAAAATTATGCCAGCAGGAAATCGTACAGGACCTGTGGGATACGGCCCGATGACAGGTCGTGCCGCCGGATTCTGCGCCGGATACGGCGTTCCCGGCTATACCAATCCAGGATTCGGCCGCGGCAGAGGATTCGGCCGCGGCGGCGGCTTCGGGTTTCGGGGCGGCTTCGGCCGGGGTTTCGGCTTCGGCCGAGCTTTGGGCCCGGCGCCTTATGCAGGATATGGGTATTATCCGGCACCGGCCGCACCTGGTTCACAGGAGGAACTCAATGTCCTGAAACAGGAGTCTGAATACCTGAAAACAGAACTTGAAAACATCAACAAACGAATCTCTGAACTGCAAACAGAGACCGGTTAATCGGAAACCAGGCGGCAAACATCAGGATACGGAAGTCAAAAAAAGGCTCATGCCTTGACTCTCTGTATCCTGACCGGCCATGAGAGGAAAAGAGATTCACAAGCACATTTATTCGACCGGTACACTAAACAACATTGAGCAGGCCATGTGCATCCAGCAGAACGGAAAAGTCATTGTCGTTGCGGGATGTTCTCATCCGGGCGTAGACAACATTCTCAGGGCCGCCTCCGGTATCGGTCCGGTCTCCGCTCTGATCGGGGGACTGCACGGCTTCCAAGATTTTCCCGTCCTCAAGAGCCTGGATCTGGTCTGCGCCACCCATTGCACCCGGCACAAACAGGAAATACAATCCCTTTTTCCCCGGATTTCCATACCCGGCGGCGCGGGAAAGATAATTGAGATCTGAGGCGCGTTGTAACAAAAAAATGGCGGAGCATACTGAAACGGCCGCGGGTTTAACCGGGCACAGAGAGAAGATCCGCCAGTTCATCCCGGGAAAACGTCTTCAGCACCCCCGGATCATCAGCCTGGACAATATCGGCCATCAGGCTTTTCTTGCGGGAGATAATGGCAGAGATTTTCTCCTCCAGTGTGCCTTCGGTAACAAGCTTGAAAACCTGCACCCCGCGGTTCTGGCCGATCCGGTGCACCCGGTCGGTGGCCTGATCCTCCCGGGCGGCATTCCACCAGCGGTCATAGTGAATCACCACCGATCCGGCGGTTAAATCAATGCCGGTGCCGCCGGCTTTAAGGCTTCCCACAAATACCCTGCAGGCAGGATCCTGGTTAAACCGATCGATCACCTGCGCGCGATTCCTTGTGCGGCCGGTCAAGCTTACCGCGTCAATGCCGCTGTTTCCCAGATACTGCTCAATCATCCGGATCATGGCGACAAACTGGCTGTAAACCACGACTTTCCGGCCCGCGTCCAAGCAGGTGCCCAAAAGCTCCTTAAAAAGCTCCCATTTGCCCGAATCAAGGGGCAAATCCGCCTTTTTTGATCGATCCGGATCAATTATCGCCGGATGATCGCAGATCTGCTTCAGAAGTGTCAAAAGAGCAAAAATATGGATATACGGAACGGTCTGATCCATGTTTTCAAGTGAACGGATAAGCCCTTTGCCGTTTTCGCTGACGGCCTCCCGGTACAATCTCACCTGGGCCTCGGTTAAACGGCAGTAACGGATGTCTTCGATTTTTTCCGGCAGCTCGGTCAATACCGCGGCTTTGAGCCGACGAAGGGTAAACGGAGCAATAACCCGGTTTAACTCATTTTTGCGGCGCTTCAACGGGCCGCCGTCACCAATTTCCCCGTAGCGCGCTTCAAACGCCGCATCCGTTCCGAGATAGCCCGGCAGGCATAAATCCATCAGGGCTTTGAGTTCCGCAAGCCGGTTTTCAATCGGAGTTCCGGTCACCGCCAGCTTCATGGCCGCATGGACGGCCTGAGCCGCTGCATAAGACTTGGTCTCGGGATTTTTAATATACTGGGCCTCGTCAAATGCGGCCAGGGCAAACCCGTAGCCGGAAAGAACTGCAATATCACGGACCAGGATGCCGTAAGAGGTGATCAGGACCTGTCCCGGCTGATCCATGCCGTCAAGCTCTCGGTCCGCGCCGTGGTAGATGAGCGGCGCAAGCCCGGGCGCATGTTCGGTGATCTTTCTCTCCCAGTGCGAAATCACGCTTGTCGGACAAACGACCAGAAACGGGCCCGCCTTTGCCGGATCCGCTGTAACACAGGCCATGAGGGCCATCACCTGGTGAGTTTTTCCAAGCCCCATGTCATCGCAGAGCAGACCGCCAAACCGGTTTTCATAAAGAAAAAGCAGCCATTCCACCCCTCGTTTCTGGTAGGCACGCAGCCCTGTGGCGAGTCCTTCCGGCCTTGAATAGGGGCTCGGCGGGGAAAACGCCAGGATTCTCTCAATCTGCTCCCGCCCTTTCTCCGAAGCGCCCGAAACCGTCAAGTCCGCTTCAGCCGAGACCTTAAGGCGAAGAAGATCCAGCCGGGAGAGCTTAAGGGCGTCCGTTTGCCCCTCAAGCTGCTCTGAAAACGGACTGCCCGGCAGATCAAAAAGGGATTCAAGATCCATTGCCCGGGCATCCACCCAGCCATCCGCTACCGGAACAAAGCGCTGTCCTGATTTTTTTGCCTGATACAATTCGGAAAGGCTGACTTTAGCATTTTGCCCGAATTCATAGCTTATGGAAAGCCAGTACCAGTCCCGCTCAATGGCCTGCGGTAAAATCTCGATGCCTTGGCAACCAGAATGCACGCGGATTTGTCTGACGCTTTCATCGATAATATGCGGCGTCCCGAACAGGTTAATGCCGATCTGATCCAGAAGCTCCGGCACCCGATGTCTTTTTATCCTTTTACGGTATTTGCCGCCGAACTTTTCCCACAAAACATCCGGCTGTTTGACCGTTGCAAAAAAACCTCTGTCCGGGAAATACACGGCATCCTGGTGCCAGAATTTCCGGAGCTGTTTGCGTTCAAACAGCTCCTTGGTGCCGTCAGGAAGGGATAGCCTGAAACAGAGCGTCAAAATCAGATTGTGATCGGCATCCGCCTCCATCCTTACAATCGACTCCAGGGCCTCCGGATACACCCGGAAATGCTCAGGGTTTTCGAGGTCTCCAACAAGCCGGGAAAGAACGCGCTGGCTGACGGTCCTGGGCAGTTCCAGTTCAAACATCGGTTTTCCCGCCCAATGGCAATGGATCAGGATGCCTCCGGTCTGCAAATCGCCTGCAGCAGAAAGCTTCACGGCTTTATCGCCGCTTATTCTATAGCAATGATAGGCAAACCGGTACCAGAAGCCCGTCTCCAAGGCCTGCCGACGGGTTTGATAACCTTTTTCCGCCATTTTCCGTTCGGTTTCGGTCAAAGTCATTCGGGCCATCAGGTTCAGCACCGTTGCCCGATGAAAGTCCTGCTCCATCACAGGCTCCAGACTGCATCGTTCAAGGAAAAGGCGCTCTTCGCCGCCCGGACTTTCATTCGAAAGCTGACGGGGGAAATAGGCGAGCCGCAGCCTTCCGTTTGTCAGCTGAATCCCTTCCTGCAGCGTATCTTTGCCCGGGATCTTTTCTACGGCCACTTCTTCGGGGTCAATCCGGTCGACTTCATGCAGAACAGCCGCCATACGGCACCATATACTTTGACGGAACGGGACATCCGGCTCCGCTTCAGGCGGTGTTTTCCAGTACTTTCCAATAAAGCGGGACAATGCTTTGGTATGAGGGCATCTCCCCGTTTCCCGATAGGTCCGGCAATTGCAGGTCAATGCGCCTGATCGGGGCTTTGCCCCGCCGACCCAGACCGCCAGCCCGGGGTCTTCACTCTCCGGTGCGGGGACCAGGGCAACCGCACTGCGGTAGTATTCAATGCGATGAATGATCTCGTCCATTGTTCCGACTCATAAGCTGTTTGGCCGCACCATACCCATAGAAGAAGGAATGCTTCAAGAAAAAAATCGCGATATGTCATGCAGGGCAATCTCCGGCGCCCGTGCAACACCCTAGCAGAAAGAGCTCGAAAAAAGGCCGGACGGCCGGGGCAAATTAATTATTGCCGCCTCCAGCCGGCGGATGTTAATTGATACAATACAACCGATAACCGGCCGGATAGTTTCTTCATGAAATGGCACACCAAGGATTTAATTGATTTTGAATATCTGCTGCGCAGCCGGGACAGCGGACACGGAGATGGCGGGTATCCAAGCGGAGATCATGAACGGCGCCTGAATCACAGGACAACGGACCGGGATATTTACCTGGCCTGTGACGTCAAATACCCGGAGCCTGCCGACCGAAGCAGGCTTTTCCGATACTGGCTCTCAGAAAAACGGAAAAAGATCAGCCCCCGTGAGGGCCAGGCCCCCGTACTGCCGGGGACCGCTGTTTCCGAGGGTCTCAGTCTGCTTTCCATACTTGCCGGAATTTCCGGCCTTTTTCTGGGGGCGGGGCTGTGCAGCTCGATGATCGCCTATGCCGGGGACGCCCCCATCAATATCTTCACCTGTCTCTGGGTCATGCTTGGCCCCCAGGTTCTGCTGTTGATCCTGCTCGGATGCGCGGCTCTTTTGCGAAATCTAAAAAAAAGACCGGCCTTAACCGGCATCTACCCCTTTATCGCCGGCATTTTTCGCAGCAGCGTCAGGCGGTTTTTA
>JAGYOT010000206.1 GCA_018399455.1 Desulfobacterales bacterium | reverse complement strand
CGATTTTCAAAAAAACAGAATGCTTAGAATGCCATACTTTTTTTGGAAATTTCCTCTTTTATAATTATAATCCCTAAAAAAATTAAAATCCATTTAAACCCTTTTAGGAATTAAAATCTCCCTGTTCAAAGGCTTGCATGAAGACAACAATTGTTTGCGCCACAGCCCTGGTCAAGTGCTTCCCCGCGTGGACCCGCGGGTTATTCATGAAGACCCGTATCAATCATTACTGCTTGCATACCGGATTGGATGCTGGTAAAAGAAGAGAAAATTTTTGTGCCTTTTAAAGATCAAGGAGACAGTTATTAATGTCAGACAACCATTCAGATGATCCAAAAATCAATGAACCCCCGAAAGAAAATGAGACCGAAGACTTTGAAACACTTTTCGAATCCTACATGGAGGATATGGGCCCTGAGGTTCGGATAGGGGAAAAAATCAGCGGAGAAATCATCGTTATCGGTCATGACAACGTCTTTTTAAACACTGGAAGCAAAATTGACGGGGTAGTGGAAAAAAGCGAACTGCTCGATGAAAACGGGGAGTTCCCCTGCAAGGTAGGGGATCGCCTGGAGCTTTATGTGATCTCAACCGCTGAAGGCGAAATCCAGCTCTCAAAATCGATCGGCTCAACCAGCAGCGCTGATCTCCTCTATGATGCTTTGAAGAATAAAATTCCAGTTGAAGGCAAAGTCACGGAAACCTGCAAAGGAGGCTTTCGCGTTCAGGTCATGGGTAAAACCGCTTTCTGCCCCATCAGCCAGATTGATGTGAATTATGTGGAAAAACCCGAGGATTATTTGGGCGCGACCCTCGAATTTCTGATCGACCGCATCGAGTCAAAAGGCCGTAATATTGTCGTCAACCGGCGGCAATACCTGGAGCGCCTGCTTGCCGAAGAACGGGAAAAATTTCTGGCAAAAGCCAATCCCGGCGACATCATGAGCGGTAAAGTTGCCCGGCTCATGCCCTACGGGGCCTTTGTTGAAATCCATCCCGGTGTTGAAGGCATGGTGCATATCTCCGAGCTCAGCTGGTCTCGCATCGAGAATCCATCAGAAATTGTCGGTGTCGGTGATTCCCTGCCAGTTAAAATTCTCTCCATAGAAAAAGCCGCCGCCAAGTCCGGCCAGCTCAAAATATCGCTCTCCGCCAAACAGGTCACCAGCGACCCCTGGGAGAGTTCTGCCGATCGTTATCACCCCGGAGACAATGTCGAAGGTCGGGTCACCCGGTGCGCGGATTTCGGTGCCTTTGTTGAGCTGGAACCTGGTATCGAAGGGCTGGTACACATCAGTGAAATGAGCCATGTCAAACGGGTGATAAAAGCCGGTGACGAAGTACAGCCCGGAGACAAAGTGGCAGTTGCGGTCAAATCCGTTGATCCGGTCAACCGTCGCATGTCACTCAGTATGAAAGATGCCGCCGGCAACCCATGGCTCGCTGTTGAAGACCAGCTTAAGGTCTGCCAGCAGATCAGCGGACGAATCGAAAAAAAAGCCGGGTTCGGCTATTTTATCAACCTGTCCCCGGGGATTACCGGGCTTCTGCCCAAATCCAGGATCGATAATGCACCCGACCCACAGGCCATTGAAAAGTTAAAAACCGACGATACAATTCTTGTTAACATCGATGCCATCGATATCCAGGAAAAAAAAATTACGCTTTCACCTGCTGATCAGGTTGAAACGAAAGATTTGGAAAAATATACAGGTAAGGCCCTGTCGACAAAGGATTCCGGCGGTATGGGGGATTTGGGCGAAAAACTCAAGGCGGCGCTGCAATCCAAAAAATAACATAACCCCCGCTATTTCTTGGCGAAAAAACCGTTTAGAATCAAAATGACTGCGCCTAGAACCACAAGTATCAAAAAAAGGGGCAGATGAACGAATGCATCCATCCATTTCTGTATAAATCCTGAGGGCAGGCTGTTGATCCACTCAAAATTATCAGGGCCTCCACAAGCTTCGATCAGGGATATATGCTCCTTGACCTTAGCCTGCCCCATCAGCCTGGCAAGCATTTTAAACCCGTAAATAATGCCGCCGGCAAGCAGAATAATCAGGCCCACCAAGTTTGTCTTGGACATTTCGTGTCCCTCCCGAATCCTGAATTCAGCACAATCACGGCCAATCGTAATCCACAAGAATTACTCTTTTATGACATAACAAAGGCATTTTCGTACAGAATTTTTTTTGCGTTGGTTTTACCTGAAGGCTTGAAGGGGACAGGCATAATGCCTGTCCCCGGCTTTAAGACAAAAACTCCCGGCAGGGGCAAATATCAGGCAGATTTAAGTTCCGCCTTCATGAACTCCCGGTTCAATCGCGCGATTTCCCTTATGGAAATGCCTTTCGGGCACTCGACTTCGCATTCCGCCTCGTTGGAGCAGTTGCCGAACCCAAGCTCATCCATCTTCCGGATCATGGCCTGGACCCGCTCGGCCGCTTCGGGCCGGCCTTGAGGTAGAAGGGCCAGATGCGACACCTTGGCACCGATAAAAAGCATGGCCGATGCATTCGGGCAGGCCGCCACACAGGCGCCGCAGCCGATGCAGGCTGCCGCGTTGAAAGCCAGATCCGCCTTTTCCTTTGGCACCGGAATTGAGTTGGCATCCGGAGCGCCGCCGGCGTTTACCGAGATGTATCCCCCGGCCTGGATAATCTGATCCAGGGGGCTGCGGTCTACCACCAGATCCTTTATGACTTTAAAGGCCCTTGCCCGCCAAGGTTCAATCACAATGGTATCACCGTCATTAAAGTGCCGCATGTGCAGCTGACACAGGGTAGTCTCCTTTTGCTTGCCATGTGCCCTGCCGTTTATCATGGCTCCGCACATGCCGCAGATTCCTTCCCGACAGTCATGGTCAAAGGCGATGGGTTCGATGCCCTTTTTGGTGAGATCCTCATTGACCACATCCAGCATTTCAAGAAAAGACATATCCGTAGAGATATTGTTCGCCGGATAGGTTTCCAGCCGGCCCTTTTTATCCGTGCGGCCCTGCCGCCAGACCTTCAATGTGAGATTAATCGTCGGTGCACTCATTACTTGTAGCTCCTTTGCGTCAACTCCACGTTCTCAAATTCCAGTTTTTCTTTGTGGAGTGTCGGCGCCTGATCGGTTCCATTGTATTCCCAGGCATTCACATGACAATAGTTCGTATCATCGCGCAGGGCTTCATGGTCCTCTGTCTGGTAGGCAACATTGAAGTGGCAGCCGCATGACTCCTCCCGGTTCAGCGCATCGATTACCATCAATTCGCCGAATTCAAGGAAATCCGCGACACGGCCGGCACGTTCCAGACTCTGGTTGAGATCCTTGCCGCTGCCGGGCACATTAACCTCGGTCCAGAACCTGGCCCTGAGCGCCTGTATCATTTCCTTCGCTTTCTCAAGGCCTTCCATATCTCTTGACATCCCACAGTAATCCCATAGAATCATGCCCAGCTCCCGATGGATTTCATCCACGGTCCGGTTGCCATTGATAGAGAGAAGCTTCTCAACGAGCTGGTTAACACTGGTCTCCCCCGCTTTAAAGGCCTCATGATCAGTTTTAACTTCCGGCAGTGCGGTGCCGGCCAGGTAACCGCCGATGGTATAGGGAATAATAAAATAGCCGTCTGCCAGACCCTGCATTAGTGCGCTTGCGCCAAGCCGGTTTGCCCCGTGATCTGAAAAGTTAGCCTCGCCCAGAACAAACAGGCCCTCAATGCTGCTCATCAGGTTGTAATCCACCCACAGCCCGCCCATGGTGTAATGTACCGCCGGATATATCTGCATGGGAGTCTCATAGGGGTTATCCGCGGTAATTTTTTCATACATCTCGAAAAGATTGCCGTACTTGGCTTCGATGACCGCTTTGCCGTCGCGACGAACGGCATCGGCAAAATCGAGATACACGGCAAGGCCGGTCTCGCCCACGCCCTTCCCCTTGTCGCACTGTTCCTTGGCATTTCTGGAGGCCACATCCCGTGGGACCAGATTCCCAAAGCTCGGGTATTTGCGTTCCAGGTAATAATCGCGCTCGGACTCGGGTATTTCGCTGGGTTTGCGCTTGTCCCCGGGTTGCTTGGGCACCCAGACACGGCCGTCGTTTCGAAGGCTCTCGCTCATCAGGGTGAGCTTGGACTGATAGGTGCCGTGAACCGGAATGCAGGTGGGATGAATCTGGGTAAAACAGGGATTGGCAAACGCCGCCCCCTTTTTATACGCGCGGTAGGCGGCGGTTACGTTGCAGGACATGGCGTTGGTGGATAAAAAATAGGCGTTTCCATAACCGCCTGTGGCCAGAACCACTGCATGCGCAGCGTATTTTTCCAGCTCCCCGGTGATGAGGTTTCGTACAACAATCCCCCGGGCCTTTCCGTCAACCAGAACAAGATCCACCATCTCTCTTCGGGGATACATTTCCACCTTGCCTTTTGACACCTGGCGCATCAATGCACTATAGGCGCCAAGCAATAGCTGCTGGCCGGTCTGACCCCTGGCATAAAAGGTCCGGGATACCTGGGCCCCGCCAAAAGAACGGTTGTCCAGGAGTCCGCCATAATCCCTGGCAAACGGAATTCCCTGGGCCACACAATGATCAATGATCAGGTTGGAAATCTGGGCCAGACGGTAAACATTTCCCTCGCGGGCCCTGAAATCGCCGCCCTTAATCGTATCATAAAAAAGCCGCCAG
>JAGYOT010000205.1 GCA_018399455.1 Desulfobacterales bacterium | reverse complement strand
GCTATCCGTATCCTGTATATGGCCGCCCCCGGGATCTGGTGACTTTCCGGCTTTCGGATTTCTGTGAATCCTGCTCCCGGAGACAGACGGCAGGGCGTGTCGCAGGCGAAAAGGTAGTGCCCTATTATTCCAGGGCCGCCCTGCAGCAATTCGGCCTGCTTTCAGATACAGCATCTCCCATTGTGTTTGTGGATGATCCGGTGGCTCTTTTTTTTCTGCATGTCCAGGGCTCCGGCATGGTTCGTCTGGCCGGGGGCGGCCTTATTCATGTTCACTATGAGGCATCCAACGGCCGGCCATATAAGAGTATCGGGAAGTATCTGATTGAAAGCGGTAAAATCGCCCGAAAGGATCTTTCCATGCAGTCTATCCGCGCATATTTGAAAGCACATCCCGGGCAGCGGGATCGTATTTTTGCCCATAACCCGCGATATGTTTTTTTTAAGGAAGCCTCAGGCGGGGCAAAGGGCTGCCTCGATGTGGAATTGACCCCCGGCCGATCCGTTGCCATGGATCAGGATGTTTTCCCTCCAGGTATTCTGGCGTTTATTCAGAGCCGGAAGCCGGTTGTCGATCCTTCCGCTGAGAGTGGCGGCATTGCGGCCTGCCCTGATGCCGATCCGGTCTTGGGGTGGCAGGACTTCTCCCGCTTTACTTTAAACCAGGACACAGGGAACGCAATTTCCGGGCCGGGCCACGTTGATGTTTTCTGGGGCGGCGGCCGTTATGCAGAGATTGCCGCCGGTCGGATGAAGCATCGCGGGAAGCTCTATGTATTGATACCAAAGAGCCGATGAATTTTCCTCGCCGCCATGTTAATCCGCCTCAACCGCGGTTCTGACTTTTTATCGGCCTCTTCATCCTTACCTGGCCAGGCTCAGCCAGATGAAGAAGGTAAGTGCTGAAAGCAGGGTGTTGGTGGAAATCGCCGCTACGGCAAACTGTTTGTCCCCGTTCATTTCTCCGGCCATCACGTAGGTGATGGTAGCGGTCGGCGCCGCCAGCAGGATGAGTCCCGGCAGATAGGCCGCTGCCGATAACCCCCAGATACGGTAGAGAAACAAGCCCAGCCCGGGGAGCAGGGCCAGCTTAAGGACACCCGAGATAAGCACCGCGGCAAATCTCGACCGGATCAGGCTCAAAGAAAGCGAGGCCCCGATCAGCAAAAGCGCAAGAGGCAGCGCCATGCCACTGATGATATTGAGGGTCCGCGTAATGATGGGATGAAGCGGTATTTCAAGGGCGGAAAACCCGATTCCGAGCAGTGCTGAAAAAATTACCGGGTTGCTCAGGATCTTGCGCAGCACGGCAAAAAAAGGCCGCCGGGCTGCAGTGCCGCTGCCATAGTATTGCAGGATAAAAACGGACAGGAAATTCTGCAGAATCATCAGAAACCCTGCCAGTATGCTGGCACTGGCAAGGCCCCGGTCTCCCAGGTAGTAATAGGCGACAGCAAGACCGATATAGCCAAGGTTGCCGTGGAAAGAACTCTGCATAAAGGTGGCAAACTGGCTTTTTGTCATGCGGAGCATCCGGCTGAATACCCCCCATACCAGCAAGAAAAAGAAAACGAGCGTGGAGAGGGTAAGCAGTGCCACGCGACCATTAAAATCGGTGCTTAATGATCCCTGGCTGATTGCATGAAAGATCATGGCGGGAATGGCTACATAGTAGACCAGTTGATTGGCGGGCCCCAGAAATGTCGGGGGCATAAAACCTCTTTGCCGGGCGGTCCATCCAACAAAGATAACGGCAAATATCGGTATGATCGTTGTTATAATATCCATGAAAAAGCATCTCACAGAATCAGGGTCGGTTATGATTTATTCTATGCAGGGTCATGCATTCCGGGTTTCTTTATCCTTCAGGTTAATCAATAGCAGCCCCCCTCCGGCAATGGCCAGGAGTCCGCTGACAGCAAACAGGGCTTGGGCGCCGATTATGTCGAACAGATAGCCGTTCAGGAAAAAGCCGGACATGATCCCCAGCCCGTAGGAGAAGGCATTGTTGGCGGCCTGACCGAGGGTTTTGGCATCGGTCGGAGTAAGTTTGTCGATATAGAGGATGCTCGCCACATGAAAGGAGCCATAGGAAAACGCGTGAAGCAGCTGGGTGAAAAGGATGAGAAACGCAGATGTGGCAAAATAGAGTATCAGCCAGCGGAGGCCGGCCGCGGCAAACGAGAGAATCAGCACAAACTCATAGGAAAAGCGTTTGAAAATGCGCTGTGAGTTGATCATGACAAATATTTCGGAAATTGAGGCAAGCGCCCAGGTGATGCCGATAAACGTGCTTTTGAAGCCCAGATTCTCCAGATGAATCGAGAAGAAGCCGTAGTAAGTGCCGTGGCTGAACAGCATGAGAAAGGCCGCTATGAGAAATATAACGACCTGTCTGGACAAAAGCACGCGGGCGCTTGCGGCAAAGGGGGATTTCCTGGCTTCCGTAGAAGTCGCCGGCAGGCGGGTGGCCACAAAAAAGAACAGGAGCTTGCCCGTCAGGATGAGAACCAGGATGATCCGGGTGGAAAATACATCAATTGCCCTTCCCACCACCACGACGGTCAGGATAAAGCTGATGGAGCCCCAGGCCCGGAGCCGGCCATAACGCTCTTTTTCGTCTCCCAGAAGATCCATGGAAAACGTTTCCAGAAAAGAGATCAGCGGCGCGTGAAAAATTCCGTAAAAAAACGTAATGGCAAGCATGGGATAAAAATCGGTGGTCATCAGAAAAAAGCCCCAGATACCCGTGCTCACCAGGCTGCAAAGGATGTAGATAGGCCGTCGGATCAGAAACCGGTCGGCCAGCGCCCCCCACATGAGCGGGAACATGGCGGTGGCAAAAGTTCGGAGAGCGGAGAGAGCCCCGATCTGGAAGCCTGAGAAGTCAAGGTGATAGCAGTAGAGATTAAAATAGGGCAAATAGATCCCTAAAATTCCGAAATAAAGAAAGTATTGAGGAGCCAGGACGGCTTTAACGGAGCGCATAAATCACCTTGAATCCGCAGCAGCCAAAAAATCAGGCGTCCCGGATGGCCGGAGGGGCATCACGGATTTCTCTCATTCATATATGTGGCTTCAGTGGCGTCTTTGCCCAGCATGATGGATAGCCAGCGCGTTTCATCATTGCTTGCCAGCGCAATTTTCAGGATCATGGTCAGAGGTACGGAAAGCAGCATGCCCACGGGCCCCAGCACCCAGCCCCAGAAGACCAGGGATAAAAAGACGACAAGGGTGGAGAGCCCGAGGCGGCCTCCCATCATGCGGGGTTCGATCAGGTTGCCGATGGCGGTGTTGATTGCCAGGTATCCGGCTGCTGTCAAAACCGTATGCAGCAGCCCGAACTGGACCAGTGCCAGAAGGACCGCCGGAACTGCAGCAATGATGGAGCCGATGTTGGGGATATAATTGAACAGAAACGCCACCAAGCCCCAAAGGAGGGCGTAATCAACGCCGAGCACGGTCAGCCAAAGCCACACCAGGGTGCCGGTCAGAAGACTCAGAAAGCTCTTTAAGGCCAGGTAGCGGTTGACGCTTTCGGTGAACTGGCCGAAGTTGGAAAGCGATTTTTCGGGCGCTTTCAGGGCCGCCCGGATTTTGTCCGGAAAACCGGCCGCCTCCAGCAGAATAAAAATAACGGTCAGAAGAATCAAAAGCGCATTGGTCAATACGCTGCCCAGGGCCGTCAGGGTCTTTCCCGCCATCTGCATGGCAACCCCCGGATTCAAATGAGTCTGAAGCATTTTATCCGTTACCTCGATGCCAAGCCGGTTGAGCCAGTTCTGCAGACTGGCGGATTTGGCAATCAGCATTTTCCTGTATTCGGGCAGGGCATTGGTAAAGTCATTGATTGAGCCCCCCACAAACCGGGCCAGCAGATACCCGATGGCCACCATGAATGCGATGATAAGAATGATGGCGATAAAAGTGGGGACCTTTTTGCGCTGCATCCAGAAAAGTGGGGGCGTGAAAATAATGGCGATAAAAACAGCCAGAAAAAAGGGTATCAGGATATCGGCAGCGGCTTTCATCCCGGCGATAATAATCACGAAGCAGGCCGCCGTCATTACAATGACCGCGGCCTGCGGGAATTCACGCGATTGTTGGACTTCCATGGATCAACGCCTCCTGTGGAATCATTATAAAGATTAGACTTTAGCAAAAAACCCGGATTATTGAAAGCAATCATAGATCTGACTGCTTGATCCGGTCTTATAATTTTTTCAGAAAATGCCGGATGGCGATATCGGGCTTGACATGCCTCCGAATATTCTTTAGTTAAACAGGATACTTGAAAACAACCGTGATACTGCTTTAAACACCCGAATCGCTTTAGCCGGCAATGAAGCCGCTTGCAGGCTTATTCAGGCCGGGGAAGAGTTCGGGGAAACCCCGTTTATGGTCAGGAGTTTTATGAAGTCCGGATTTGGGCGGATTGGCCTTAAAATGATGCCGATAGCCGCAGTTTTTTGTTTGTTGCCGTTTTTCGCGGATTTTGCAGATGCCGCCCCACAGGCGGTTATTGAAGACAAAATTCATGATTTCGGTTCCGTGCTTGAAGGCACCGATGTGGTTCACGGCTTTGCCATTCGCAATGCCGGTGATGCCCCGCTGGATGTCCAGAGTGTCAGGACCGGCTGAGGGTGCGCGACTGTCTCCTACACGAGGCAAATCCCTCCGGGCGGAGAGGGAACAATAAA
>JAGYOT010000204.1 GCA_018399455.1 Desulfobacterales bacterium | reverse complement strand
CTGTTGCCGTGCGCCCGCCGTCAATATAGACTTCATATCCCGAGGCCATGGCCGGATTCCGGTCAACGTCAATTGCCACAGTCACCTTATCCGCCCCCATAGCCCGAACCATGTCCGGAATCAGCTCCGGGTTGCGAAAGGCTGCACTGCTGGTGGAAATTCTGTCCGCCCCGGCTTCGAGTATCTTCTCGGCCGACTTCACATCCGACACTCCGCCGCCCACGGTAAAGGCAACAGTGGCCGCATCCGCCACGCGGCGGACCACATCCAGCATGGTGGCCCTGCCTTCAACGGTGGCCGTGATATCAAGCAAGGCCAGCTCGTCTGCACCGGCTGCGCAATAGGCGCGAGCACATTCCACCGGGTCGCCGGCGTCTTTTATATCCACAAAATGCACCCCCTTGACAACGCGCCCGTTCTGCATGTCCAGGCACGGCATGATCCGAACCGATTGATCCATCTTTTCTCTCCGGTTATTCTCTGTTGAGGTTAAAGGTTTTTCCTGTCGAGTAAAACCCCCGGCTATATATCACATTTTACAGAAATACCGCAAAAAAAATCAGCTTGGGGAAAACGCGATAGGCTTTCGCACCAGGCATGTCCGGGTCCGGGAACGACAGATCGGTGGCCATCGCCGAATGACAGGGGCTAGAAGTCATCCTTTTCCAAAAATCCATAGTCCCTGCGAAGCATTTCGGAGAGGCGTTTAACTATCTCAAACCCCTTTTCAACCGTTTTTTCAAAATCCGGGTTGACCAGGCAGCAGGTGGCAGGAGAAATAAGGCTTTGCGAGAGCAGCTGATCCCGTTCGATTCCTTTCGCGTAAAGGCGGGTCCAGACGCTTTCAAGCTGAGCGCGGAGACTTTCCAGGGATTCTTTTTCAAAAGGCTCTATATTGGTCGGCACGATGCCCCAGGCCAGAATCCCTCCATTTTCCAGAAAACGCCTGATGGATTGACTGTAGGCGGCAAAAACATCCCGGTTGGTATAAATATCCATGGACAGGATATCAAGATCCAGGTTCAGCAGAAAATCCCAGTCCGGGTTGCCGCAGAGATGGACTCCCCGGGGCCGGTCGATCATTGAAAAAAAGCCGTCCATATCCTGTTTTGCCTGGTGTAAATGGGGTCAAATCTTTAATCTTGACAGGTTGGTTGAAGATTTTTCAAGTTTAAAGATTTGACCCCAAATTCACAAATTCACCGGCGGTGACGTTATAAAAAATAGATCATAGCTTTACGTTCCTTTTTACAAAAATCCCGCCGCAGCGGAATTAATCGCTTTTTATAGTTTCATCCTGATTGAATCGCTGATATTTATAAAAACGTAATTGAGGTAAAAAAATCATTAGGAAAGAACCTGTCAAAAATTAAAACACCCCTGCAAGGAGGAGAGTTATGCAGATTAAAAAAATCGTCTGGCCCACGGATTTCTCCGAAAACGCCGCCCAGGCCCTGCCTTACGTAACCTCGCTGGCCCAGCAGTATCAGGCGGAGATCCATATCCTCTATGTGTTGAAGGAGTATGTGGCGTTCGGCGCGGCTTACGGGGATACCGATCCCGAGGAGGACTTTAAACGGATGCGGGAGTGGGAGCGGGAAACCGCCGAAAAACGCCTGGATGAACTCTGCGAAAAACACCTTCAAAGCTGCCCGCTTTATATCCGGCATATTGAGGTCGGGGACCCGGCTCAGAAAATCCTGGATCTGATTCACAAGGAAGGGGCAGACTTGGTGGTTATGGCCAGCCGCGGCCAGGAGAGCCACTTCGACTTCGGCTCTGTGGCCGAACGGGTTATCCGCTGCACGGACGTTCCCGTGTTGACTGTGCCGGCCTGAGGAAACACCCGGTTATGCCTGCCTCGACCGGCAGTAGGGGGCTGACGGGTATGCGCGCCTGCCCTTGCTTGCAACAGCAGCCCTTTCCGGTGGAGCAGCTGATGGTTTTGATCTATACAGAAGCAAAATCAGTGAAACCGAAATTTGCAAAGGCCCTACTTTATGATTAAAAAGTAGTAAAGCGCGGGGTCATTGAAAAAAGAGAGGACAGATTGACATCCACCCCCGGTTGAGAGACGAATTCCGGCCCCGGAGGAGACATAAAGCATCCTTGTTGTGGAAGAACTGATGAAAACCGTTGCCCTGAAAAGCCGTCTTCGATTTCAGATCGCCGGTCAGCCGGCAGCCGAGCTTGAGCCGCTTCCGGAGCCTTCCCATCTGGCAGCCGTCCCGAGCCGTATACCGCTGATCAGGCCCCGGCTCCTGGTTAGGAACGGAGCCCTGGTCAAAACAGGAACCCCTTTGATCGAAGATAAACAAAATACCGACTTGAAAGTGCTCTCACCGGGCGGCGGTGAAGTAGTCGAGGTCAAATACGGGCCGCGCCGGGTGATTGAAGCCATTGTCATCAAAATTGCGGAGGACGAGCCCCATGAAGCATTCCCGGTTATCGACAGTGCCGGGCTTTCACGAATGAGCCGGGAAGAGACCGTCCAGGCCCTTCTGGCCCGGGGCCTCTGGCCTTACATCCGAAGCCTCCCCTTTAAAGCTGTGGCCGATCCGAAAGAGGCCCCGACTGCCGTTTGGATTCCCCTTGAAAATACAGATCCCTTCCATCCCGCCGCTTCGGTATACCTGGACGTGGCATGGGCCGAAGATCAATTTTTACATGGAATCGAAATCCTCAAAAAACTCTGCGGCCGGGTCTTTGTCTATGACAATGCCGACACGCCGGCATTAAGCGAGCGTCTGGCCGGGCTTATCACCCATCGGGCCGGCGGCCGCTTTCCGGCCGGCGACCCGGGCGTGATGCATTACCGGACCAAACAATCAGCGGAGGAAAACCGGGCCTGGTATATAAACGGTCAGGATGTATGCCTGCTGGGCGAAGGTTTTCAGAGCGGCCTGTATCCGACAAGGCGCATCATAGCCGTATCCGGAGGAGCTGAGGCAAACAACCGACATGTTTACACCCGTATCGGGGTGCCTCTTAAATTCCTTGTCAAGCAAATCGAAACGCCAATGACTTACCGGTGGCTCACGGGCGGGGTGTTTACCGGAGATAATGCGGAGGCGGACGGCTTTATGGGACTCCACGAAACCGCCCTGACGCTGATTCCTGAAGTGACCGAAAAACAGCTTTTCGGCTTTGCCCGGGCCGGGCTTTCCAAGCCCACCAGCTCCCGGACCTTTTTATCCGCTATCACCAAACCCGTTCTTTCAATTGACGCAGACCGGCACGGAGAACTCCGGGCCTGCGTCAATTGCGGCTACTGCGCGGCCATTTGTCCGGTGGGGATACTGCCCCAATACACGTACAAATGCATTTACGCCGAGGAAATCGAGGAAGCCCTGGCCCATGGCCTGCTCGACTGCGTGGAGTGCGGGCTTTGCTCTTATGTCTGCCCGTCTAAAATCGAATTAACCGAAACCTTCAAAAACCTGAAGCACCGGTATTATCAGGGAAAAGTATAGGGAAAAAAACTGACCCATGCAGTGGATGGCCAAATTCATACAGCGCCTGTTTGATGCCCGGCGGGATCTTTTCGAGGAAGGCGGCAGGCTCGAAAAGCTGGGGCCCTTTTTCGAAGCCACGGAGGCGTTTTTCCTTTATCCGGTCCTCCCTACGGCAAAAAAACCTGTCATCCGGGACAGCCTTGATCTTAAACGATTCATGAGCCTGGTGATCGTGGCCCTCCTGCCGCCCACCCTGTTTGGAATATGGAACGTGGGCTACCAGAGCAGGCTTGCATCCGGGCTGTCAACCGGACTTCTGCCTGTGTTAACGACCGGACTGTCTTTCGTGCTGCCCCTGATTATAGTTTCTTATGCGGTGGGATTTTTCTGGGAGACGCTTTTTGCCTCCATCCGCAAGCACCCCATCAGTGAGGGCCTATTGGTGACAGGGCTTTTGTACCCTCTGACCCTGCCGCCGGACCTTCCCCTGTGGCAGGCGGCTGTGGGGATGTCGTTCGGGATTGTGATCGGCAAGGAAATCTTTGGCGGAACGGGACGCAACATCTTCAACCCAGCGTTAACCGCCCGGGCATTTGTATTCTTTGCCTATCCTGCCCAGATGTCCGGTAACGCGGTCTGGGTGGCAGTCCGTAACAAAGGCGGGGAAACGCTTGATGCGGTGACCGGCGCCACCCCCCTTGCACTGACCAGCCTGACAGCGCCCTTTAATTCTGTTGAAGCAATGCTCCGGGAAAACGGCTACACCCTGACCAAGCTTTTTCTTGGTCATTATACGGGGACCGTGGGCGGCACCTCGGCCATTCTTTGCCTGCTGGGCGCTGCTTTTCTGGTTGCCCTCGGCATAGCCAACTACAGGGTAGTTGTCGGCGGCATTCTGGGGCTGTTGGCCATGGCTGCAACCCTGAACCTCTTTGCCGGACCAAACACACCGCCATGGTTTGCTATAAACCCCGTCTATCACCTGGCTTCAGGCGGATTTGCCTTTGGCATCGCCTACATGGCCACCGATCCGGTCTCAGGACCGGGCACCAACGGAGCCCGCTGGATCTACGGCTTTTTGATCGGGCTGCTGACAATCCTGATTCGGGTATTCAACCCGGCGTTTCCCGAAGGGGTTATGCTTGCCATTCTTTTTATGAACCTCTTTGCCCCCCTCATGGAATATGTGGAAGTGCATCTGAGGATCAGCAAAAGGATTCCCAATGTTTGAGAAGCTGAAATCGATTGGATTTGCCCTTGTCATGTGTCTGGTCTGC
>JAGYOT010000203.1 GCA_018399455.1 Desulfobacterales bacterium | reverse complement strand
TAAGCCTGTCCCCTTTTCAGAGGAGAGGGATGCAGCGCAACGCAGATATTGGACTTTTTGCGAAGCCATCAGCAAATTAATGCTTGACTTTCAGTATACCCCGAGATATAGAACCGACCAGTCGGTTCTATATCTCGGGCCGAAAAAATAACCAGGAAACAAGACAAGGTTGAGTGATGATTAATTTTTTGGACAAGCGTAAAGAAAAAAAACAGCGGATTATTGATGCTGCTGCGTCGGTTTTTGCCGAAAAAGGCTATTCCGGCACGGTAATGGCGGATATTGCAAAACAGGCGGGTATCGGCAAGGGGACCATTTACGAATACTTTCCCGGCAAGGAAGAGTTGTTTTTTTCGGTCTTTGAGTGGATGAACACGAAGATGAAACAAACCGCCCGGGTAAGTATTGCAGCTCTTGGCGAAACCGCAGCTGGGCGACTCCGCGTTTTCAGCCGGGTGGTTGTGGATGCGTACAACGAACTTCAGGACATGTACACCCTGACCCTGGAGTTCTGGTCTGCGGCGGCAGCCTCACCCATGAGGGACCGGTTTCAGAAAGCGCTGCGCCAGATGTACGCCGATTACCGGGAGATGGCGGCCTCTATCATCGAGGACGGCATAAAAAGCGGAGAGTTCAGATATGATGTTGATTCCCGGGCAATGGCCGCTGCGCTTGTGGGGGGCTTTGACGCGCTTGGGATTCAGGCCTGGCTTGAGGCCAGATTTGACATGAATGGAGTATCCCGGGAATTTCTGGAAACCGTCATCCGCGGAATGAAAAAATGAAACCAACCTTTGCCATTGCAATATTACTATCAGCATTGCTTTTGATCGGCGCCGGCATGGGACACGGTCCGGCAACGGCTGCGAAAAACGAAACTCAGCCGCCCTTGCGGCCGCAGCCGGATCCGCAGGTCCTGGTCCGGGGGGCAGTGGATTATCTTAGAGGTGAAACCTCGCGGGCCGAAGTGAAAATGACCATTCACCGGCCGGACTGGGAGCGGACGATGACCATTAAAGCCTGGACCCGTGGTCAGGAAGACAGCATCTTCTGGATTGCGGATCCGGCCAAGGACCGGGGCAACGGCACGCTTAAAAAATCCGATGAAATGTGGATGTTCAATCCGAAAATCAACCGGGTGATCAAGCTGCCGCCCTCAATGATGTCCCAGTCCTGGCAGGGCTCGGATTTCTCAAACAATGATCTTGCCAAATCAGACGATATCATCGACCAGTACACCCATGAAATTATCGGTACCGAGATCCATGAAGGAAAAACCGTCTACACCGTCCGTTCCCTTCCAAAGCCCGGCGCGCCCGTTGTCTGGGGAATGCAGGAGCTTCAGATCCGGGAGGACCGTATTCTTATCCGGCAGGCCTTTTTTGACGAGGCCAAAGAGCTGGTCAAGGCGCTTACCATCGAAAGAATCGAGGTTCTGGGCGGAAAGCCCTATCCGGTGAAATGGCGGATGCAAAGAGCGGATGCAGAGGGGGAATACACGGTGCTCGACTACCGCTCTCTGGAGTTCGGCGTGAGCATTTCCGACCGGATGTTCACCATTTCAAGTCTTAAGAACCCGCGGCTTTAGGTTAAAGGCTTATCGGTGCAGCAAGGATGAACAGGAGCGGATGATGCCGATGGACATAAAAATGGCATGGCGGAATGTGTGGCGAAATCCCCGCCGGACGTGGCTTACCATCAGCGCTATAGGCTTTGCCTGCACCATTCTGATCTTCATGCTCTCTTTTCAGTTCGGTTCCTACGGCACCATGATCAACTCATCAATCAAAATCAGTACCGGCCATCTTCAGATCCAGGCGAAGGATTACTTCGAGAAGCGATCCATGCATCTGGTGGTACCTGAACCCGGTCCCGTAATGACGGCGATTTCAGGTATCGAATCCGTAGACGCGGTCACTGCCCGCGCCAGGGCCTTCTCCCTGGTCTCATCCGAGAAGCGGACTTACGGGGCCATGGTGGTCGGTGTGGACCCGGAAAAAGAAGCCCGCGTATCAACGCTTGACAGCCTCGTGCGCGAGGGCGAATTCCTGAACCCGGCCGCCGCCGGGGAAAGCCCGGTTATTATCGGCCGGCTCATGGCCAAAAACCTCCAGGTGGGTCTGGGCGACGAGCTGGTGATCCTGGGCCAGGGCCGTGACGGCTCTGTTGCGGCTACCATCCTCAAGGTTTGCGGCATTTTTGAGTCCGGCATGGATGAATTCGACCGGCGAACGCTTCACATCCCCCTGGATACCTTTCAGACGGTCTATTCCATGAGGGGGGCGGCCCATGAAATCGTGGTTAATGTAAGCGGCCTGGACCGGGTCGCGCAGGTCAAACAGGCTGCGGCCCAAAAGCTCGGGCAGCTGCCGGGGGGTGAAAACCTGACCGTGCTTGACTGGGACGAACTGGTGCCCGGTCTTACCCAGGCCATCAAGCTTGATCTCACCATCGGCATCATTTTCTGGTTCCTGCTCGTGCTGGTCGTGGCCTTCAGCATACTCAACACGTTTTTGATGGCCGTTCTGGAGCGAACCCGCGAGTTCGGGGTAATGATGGCCATCGGCACCGGGCCCGGACGGCTGGCCAAAATCATCCTGTATGAGTCCGGCGCCATGACCGTGGTGGGCATTGCGCTTGGCATTGTTTTGGGCTGCCTGGTGACATCCGTATTTGAAATCTATGGAATTAATCTTTCCGGTGCATCGGAGATATTGAGCCGTTACGGCATTTCCGGACGGATTCACCCCCGGCTCTCGCTTGTGACCGCTCTTGCCGGGCCCCTTCTGGTCTTTGGGGTTACGTTTGTCGTATCGCTTTACCCGGCCTTTAAGATTAAAGGGTTAAAGCCTGTTGAGGCAATGAACCATATCTGACCGTAGCGCCTGATCACATCGCAGGCGGGTGCATGATGAGCCACTGGAGATAACCCGGAGACCAACAGGCTGCCGGCAAGGCCGGCCCCGGCACGTAAGGCCGAGAGATTACGAACGGCCTCCTCGAGAAGGAGGGAATGCAAAGGAACCAAAGGCATGGATCTAATCATTTCCTGGCGAAACATCTGGCGCAATCCGCGGCGCACCGTGATTATCATGATTGCCGTGATCATCGGAATCTGGAGCATGATTTTTCTCACCGCTTTCATGCGCGGCATGGTGGTGGACATGATTGAAAACGGGATCTTTACGCTGACCGGGGATGTAAAAATCTGTTCAAAGGGCTACCGGAGTGATCCGGCCATTGAAAACCGCATCATAAAACCGGGCCCTGTGCTAGCGGCCCTTCGGGAAAACCTCCCCGAAGGAGCCAGGACCGCTGCCCGCGTAAGGGTCAACGCCATTGCCCAGAACGCCCGGCACTCCGCCGGGATTGAGCTTGCGGGGATCGATCCGGACATGGAGGCCGGGGTCTCCTTTATCGGTGCGGGCGTATCCTCCGGGCAAATGCTCCGGGCGCAAGACAACAACGGTATCGTCATCGGCAGTGCCCTTCTTGAAAAATTTGAGACCCGGATCGGCAACAAGCTCATCTTAATGGCGGAGAATGCGGAGGGCGAGATCGCCTCCAGGGCCTTCCGGATTCGCGGCGTCTACCAGGCCAAGCTTGAATCCACGGAAAAACAATTCGTTTTCGTAAGCATGGAATCCGCCAGGCAAATGCTGGGCATCGGAGACGATGTCTCGGAGATATCAGTCGTTCTCAAAAATCATGACCGGGCCGAAGCGGTCGCAGCGGATATCGCATCGAGCCTTGATCGGGCAAAGTTTACGGTCAGTCCATGGCAGGAGCTGCTGCCCATGCTAAAGGCTTATATCCAGTTGTTCGACGGCTTTATCTTCCTCTGGTATCTGGTTGTTTTCGTGGCAATGGCCTTCGGGATCATCAACACAACGCTTATGGCCGTTTTTGAGCGTATGCGGGAATTCGGACTGTTAAAAGCCTTGGGAATGCGGCCCTGGCGGATTTTGCGCGCCGTTTTAATCGAATCCGGTTTCATCCTGGTCATGGGCGCGCTTGCGGGAAACGCCCTGGCGATTTCCCTGGTGTTTGGCATCGGCCGCACCGGAATCGATCTTTCCGCCTTTTCAACGGGGTTTGAATATGCCGGCATGTCGGCGGTCATCTACCCTGAAATCGTTTTCTCGGACGTCTTTTTTGCCAATGCGGTCGTGATTGTTCTGGGCCTTCTGGTATCCGCCTACCCGGCGGCCCGGGCAGCCCGGATCATGCCGGTGGCGGCGATGCGGCATACCTGATCAAATAATTGAAGGGGAGAGATTGAGGAATTATGGCGATTGTTGAAATGCAGGGAGTGGGTAAAACCTACCGGCAGGGGGAGGTGGCCGTCCATGCCCTGGCACACATTGACCTGGCTATTGAAAAAGGCGCCTTTGCCGCACTTGCGGGACCTTCCGGATCGGGCAAGACCACCCTTTTAAACATTATCGGCGGCCTGGATGCTCCGGATTACGGAGAGGTACGGGTCGACGGGCGGACCTACCGGGAAATGAATCAAACGGAGATGGCGGAGCTCAGGCTCAGCCGGATCGGCTTCGTCTTCCAGGCCTACAACCTGCTGCCGGTTCTGTCTGCGGTTGAAAACGTGGAATACGTCATGCAGCTCCAGGGAGTGGCCAGGGCCGAGCGACGGGAGCGGGCCATGGCGATTTTAGACGAGGTGGGCCTTTCCGGCAAATACCACAACCGGCCTGCCGAACTCTCCGGCGGTCAGCAGCAGCGGGTAGCTGTGGCCC
>JAGYOT010000202.1 GCA_018399455.1 Desulfobacterales bacterium | reverse complement strand
TCGGCGAGCGTGCGATCGGAGGAGTCGCGGCGCGGCAGCGCATAGCGGGCCACGATCCGGGCCGCCTCGTCGTCGCTGCCCGCGATCCGGGCCTTGGGGCCGGTGCCGTGAAAGCGGTAGAAGCCGGCGCCCGTCTTGCGGCCCAGCCGGCCGACCTTCACAAACGCGCCCGGGCGATGCCCCAGCCTCCGAAATAGGCATTGGCGGTAATGGGTTGAGCGCCGGCTTCTTTAAGGGAGATCCCTTTATCAAGATGGATAAAACTCTCCCCCGCTGCCTGAAGATCCTCCAGAACGGGCATGAGGTCATCGCCCTGAATATAGGCGACAGTAGGATGAAGCCCGAGAGTTTCCGCGATTTTCTCAAGTGCTGCGGCTAGCGCCTTCGGGTTTAAGCCGCCGGCATTGGAGACCACCTGAATCTTTTTGTCCAGGCATTGTCCCATCACCTGTTCCATCTGTTTTAAAAAGGTATGGGCGTATCCTTTGGCGGGATCTTTCAGTTTCTGTTTCAGAAGAATGGCCATGGTCAGTTCCGCAAGGTAATCTCCTGTCAGTATATGGACCGGGCCGCCTTCGATCATTTCCTTTGCCGCACTGAAACGGTCCCCGAAAAACCCGCTGAAATTGGCAATAATAAGCTTTTCACGATCTGTCGACATTTTCCCCTCCATGCGTATTCCCCGGTTAAGACCGGCTTGCTGAAAAACCGCGTTTAAACCGGCGGGGCTCCGTGTGTTTTGGCGCGGGCCGGACGCTGGTCGGTTTTCTCCCGGGTCAACGCGATCGCTTCGATGATTTTTTGGCGTGTTTCGGCAGGATGAATCACTTCATCCACCACCTGGGCGCTCCAGCTGTTGGCCACACGGAAAACATCCACTTTTTCCCTGGCACGATTCAGATAGCCCTCATAGGCGTCTTCATCGATTCCTCTGCCGTAGACCTTTCGGTAATCCAGCCCGGACGCCTCGACCGCAAGGCGTGAATTCGGCCAGGCATAGCAAAGATCAACGCCCATGCCTTTTCCGCAGCCCATAATGATGCTGCCGGCATCCGCGTAGGCCTCGCGGAGAATGATGCTGATTTTAGGGATCGTTGCCGTTGCATAGACATCGATGATTTTTCCGAAATGGCGCAGCAGGCCCTTTGCCTCCTGGTCCTGGCCGGGAACCTCGGGCGGTGTGTCCAGAAGGGACACCAGGGGGATGCTGTAGGCATCAAGGGTCTGCAGGAAGCGGTAATACTTGTCGCAGCTGTCGATACTGAGCATCGGACCGGGCTGGGCGGGGTTGCCGGCCACCAGGCCGGCGACGCTGCCATTGAACCGGCAGAAACAGGTAATCAGGGTTTTTGCATACTCAGACTTGATTTCAAACACTTCCCCGTCGTCGACAACGGCTTTTATGACCTTATGAATATCGTAGGTTTTTTGGAAATCAGCCGGAACAATCTCCAAAAGCTCATCCACCTTTCGCATCGGGTCGTCCCGGGGCTCTTTCCGCGGAGCCGGCTTTTTGAAATTGGCGGGCAGATAGTTCAGGAGCGCTCTCGCCTTTAAAATCGTTTCCCGGTCATCCTCGCCCACCACGTCGCAGGTACCGCTGTATTCCATGTGGTAATCCGCGCCGCCGACGTTTTCCCCGATGGTTTCGGAGGTGGCAGCCTGGGTCATCCGGGGCCCGCCAAGCCAGAGATGGGCCGTTTTACGGCTCATTAGAAGAAAATCACAGAGCGTGGGGCAGTATGCCTGGCCCGCGATGCAGGGTCCCATCAGGACGTTGATCTGCGGGATTAGTCCGGAATAGCGAGATTCAAGCGCAAACCACCAGTCAACACCCGCCATCGGGACATCCTGGTAACCCAGGCGGCCGCCGGAGGAATCCAGCAGCCAAACCATGGGGATTCCCCAGCGGGCGGCCATTTCAATGAGTTTAATAAATTTCATCCCGTGCTGAGTGCCCAGGGAGCCGCCCATTACCGTGAAGTCGCTGGCATATACGGCAACCCAGCGGCCGTCGACTTTGCCGGTGCCGACGACGGAGCCGTCGCAAGGCGCATCCGATGATTTTCCGTCAATACGTATGCCGGTGGTATTCACACAGGCGCCGATTTCGCTGAACGTTCCGGGATCAAGCAAAATATCGATCCTCTCCCTTGCTGTCAGTTTCTCCCGTTTATGCTGGCGTTCGATTTGCTCTTTTCCGCCGCCGAGGAGATTTTTTTCATGGATTTCCTCCATTCTTCGGATGGCATCAGCCATTTGTGCATCCATTCGTCAACCCTTTCGTTGGCTATAGGTCGTTTTTTGACGGAATTTTCAGGCCGGCTTGATGAATCGTTTTTTCCCGGGCAGGCTCTCGCTTTTTTTCTCCAGATATTGCAGGGCGCTGATAATTTTTTTCCGGGTCTCCCTGGGGTCGATGATTTCATGGGTGGTATAGTATGTCGTCCAGTGTCTGCCGAGATTCATCACCGAAAACTGTTCACGGAGAATGCCAAGCAGCTGGTTGTAGACGTCTTCATAATTGCTGGCTTCCCTGGCTTTGGCCAGTTCCTTGTGGAAAACCGCATGAACAACAGTCTCAGGCCCGGTCGGGGCAAATTCGGCCGTGGGCCAGGTATAGACGAAATCCGGAAACATTTTGGAGCATCCCAGCACAATATTGGCCCCCCCGTAGGACCGCCGCAGCACCATGGTAATTTTCGGGCAGGTCAGATGCGAGTAGGAATGCAGGAGCTTGGCCCCGTGCCGGATCACACCGATTCGCTCCCAGCGGTCGCCCGGTGGAAAGGCTGTGGTATCGACCAGGGTGAGAAGCGGGATATTGAAGGCGTTTAGAAAATTCATGAACCGGTCGTATTTGTCCGATGAGTCCGGCTCAAGGATGCCGCTGAGTTCATCCGGATTGTTGGCCACAATTCCCGCAACCCTTCCGGCAAACCGGGCAAAGCCGATAACCAGGTGGCTGGCAAAATCCGCCTTGAGCTCAAAAAAGGAATCCGTGTCAACGATCAGATCAATGACTTCATGAATGTCGTAGGTTTGTCTGACGTCATCGGGCATGACATCGAGCAGGGCTTCCTCTGTGGCCGGACGATCAGCCTCGCAGGCAGAATCCGGCACCGGGCTCCAGCAGCTCTGGGGTAGGTACGCAAGCAGGGCTTTGGCTTTCTCGATAGCGTCTTCGTCATCTTCAGCAATCAGATCACACTGGCCTGCGGACTCCATTTCAAACTCCGCAGTGCCCGCTTCCTCCGTCTCTATGGGGCCGCCAAGCCACAAAAAGCCGGTCTGTTCGTTAATGATCAGAAAGTCCGACAAGACGGGAACGGTCGCAAGCAGGCCGGTGCAGGGGCCCAGCAGCAAGGTGATGTTCGGCACCACCCCGGAATAATCGCAGCAATTGCGCAGCAGGGTGCTCAGGCCGTTCATGCCGGAATCTCCGTCCTTCATACTGAGTCGTTCGCCTGCGGAGTCGATCATTCCGATTACCGGCATCCCCCGCTGTCCGGCCATCTGTATCAGATCGGCCAGTTTCCAGGCCGCCTGATCGCCGAGCGATCCGGACATCACCGTAAAATCAAATGAATACGTCAACACCGGCCGGCCGTTAATTTTTCCGAAACCCATGACAATGCCCTCTGCCGGGCTCGGCCATATCCTGCCGTCAATCGGCTTGCGGTGATCCCGCACCGCGGATCCGATTTCGTCAAAACTCTCCGGGTCCAGAAGTTTGTGGATCCTTTCCCGTGCGGTTAGCTTACCAAGGGATCTTTGCCGGGCTATCGGTTCACTGCCGCCGCCCTCCCGGTTTTCACTGCGCATTTTCGCGAGCTTCTCCATATGCCCGCTCATCCATTCGCCCATGGGGGTAAACTCCTTTGCTTTATGTCTCCAAGCCGTTTGAATCGTTTTAGTTTTATTTTTACCCTATTCTTTTGAAAACTTGCCGGCCGGGGGGCCAACGGCCGGAGGACCGGCAAACGCCTGGGCGCATGTCATCCATTGCTGGGCTGTCTTTCCCGCAATCTTTAAACGGGTGTCCAGGTAGTGGCGCCGCTGCGTTACAACCAGGCAGAAGTCTTTGGCTTTTCCCGATATCCGGCAGGCTTCATCCTCCGGGCCCCATTCCCACAGTTCACCGGCGGGCCCCTTTAATTCCACCCGCACGGCATCAGCAGGCACCTCCATGCCCCTGCAGCTGAAACTCCATCCAAACGTTGCGACCCCCAGGTGGGCAATATGCTTTAAGGCAGGAGAGGCCTTATGCTCAACGCCCAATGTGTCAAATACATCCTGGCCATGCGCCCAGGTCTCCATCAGCCGGGCTGTGGCCGAGGACTTGGCGCTCATGGGCAGCTGCCATGGGACCCGCGTTTTAGGATTCAGCCGTTTAAATGCGTCGATCATTTCGCGCCGCTCGGTTCTGTACCAGCTAAACAGCTCAGAGGGCGATAAGGCCCGGCCTTCTGTCAACGTGGCCTGAAAAAAATCTTCCATACCAGCGAGTTCGGCCAAAATTTCATTGCACCGGGCTTCATCGGTGGCTGAGATTTTTGCCAGCCGGTCAAAGTAGGCCAGATGGCTGATTTCATCCTTTATGGTCCATTCATAAAACGGGGTGACAAGCCCCCATTCCTCTGTTGCCAGCCCGGCCAGCAGATCTTCCAGGGCCTGGCCTTCATTGAATAAATCCCTGCAAATCTCTTCCATTTCATGCGCCCCTTTTGTTTTCTGCCAGATATTGGTCTTTGAGTTTGTATTTCAATATCTTCCCG
>JAGYOT010000201.1 GCA_018399455.1 Desulfobacterales bacterium | reverse complement strand
TATCCTGGAGTAAAGATCCCGCCAGCCGGATTGCGGTTATCAACAGCCAATTATGTCATGAAGGCGAACATATCAGCGGCTATCGGATCGATTCAATCAATCCGGACGATATTGTGGTTTCCCGGGAGGGGCAACAGGGACGGTTGATCTTCAGACTCCAGTAGCGGCGCTTTCTATTTTTCCCCGCCGCCTATCAGGGGCAATTCCTTATCGACCTGGAAATAGACCAGAAACCGTGCCTCCGCATTCAAATCGGTTTCTTTCGGATAGCTTCGTCGCTGAAGGGCCGCAATACGCTCGCTGTTTTCCTCTTCTTTTATCTTTTTCAAAAACAAACGTTTCCCCTTATAGCCGGTGCCATCTTCAATAAACATATAGGCCGCCTTTGGATTGGACTGCAGGTTTTTGCGGGACAGACGATCGCGCATGATAAAGGCAATACTTTCGTCCTCCATTACATGGGGCCGGGCATAAACCGCGCAATCTACATTACCCTCGGCATCAGCCGTCGAAAGAATTCCGGTTCCCTTTTTATTTTCAAAATACGATTTCAGATCCATGATAGCGCCTCCTGCTCAGTGAAGTGAAATATGTCCCGGGTATGACCGGAACTGCTCCTTTTAATAATAGCCATAATTTCAGATTCAGCAAATCAAGGAAAATGTAAAATTAAATTCCTTGACTCGATCGGTGGTTTGGCGGTAAGCATTTGATCTTGCCTGTGGCGCAGGAACAAATTTCCCTCTCTTTGGGAGAAAAAGCCCTGATCCAGCGTCACAGGCAATTTTTTTGATGTTTTGGATTTGCCGGGCGGCAGTAACGGACAGGTTTATTTGTCCAGCCATCCTTTTACTGAATCCTTTACTGATTCAAGCTCTTCTTTGGATTTTTCCCCTAGCCTATCAATTCCTTCACCAGCATCCAGCTTGAGTTGATCAAGGCTTTTGCCGAGCTCCTTTAATTGACTGTCAAGGGCTTGCCGGACCTGCCGGGACTGAATATGCTGATACAGTTGTTCAGCTATTTGCCGGAATACTTCAGCCGGGCTTGCGCCTTCATCTTTTCCTCCGATATCGGTAAGATACATATCCGGGAGATTGACGGTAATACTTTTTTCTTTAAACACGGAAGCGGCCAGATTGACGGTGCCGTCGGTCAGGATGAATTCCCGTATCAGAATTTTTTTTGCCGGTTTTTCCTCTTGATCCGGGGTCGGTTCGGCTGGTTCGGGGGCTTCCTTTGCGCCGGTGCGCTCCTTTATATTGTTCAACAGGGCTCTGAAATTGTCTGTTTTCCCTTTTAATTCATAGGTGATCTGAGGGGATATGACCTCAATTGTTTCAATCACAACAGGGTCCTTGGTGATACTTTTCTCGTCAATATTGACATGAACGGACTGGACGGTCATGGCATTGGGGGTGTCAAACCCTTTGGGATTACCGAGCAGGAAGTCGACCAGGGTGGCCTCGCCTTTGAAAAGGGAAACATCTACCGTCTCCAGACGGACATCGGTCTGAGTAATATCCGGGCCATAGGTGTTGACCGCTTTTTTGATGATGGGACCGAGATTGCTTAAAGCAACCGTAATAACGATAATCAAAATGAGAATCAGCCCCCCAGCGACGATTAATAGTTTTTTCATACGATTTTCCTCCATTAAGGGATCTTTGGCTAGCGTTTTAACCCGTCAACCGCCGTCTGCAGCGATATGGACGGATAAACAACCACAAACTGATATAATTCTTGAAAACTGTTTTACCTGTTACTATTACAATTCTTTTACCTTGTTGCAAACGGATTTACGCTTGTTGATCCCCGGCTTTGGGCTAATCAGGATATTGCATTTTCAAGGATTACCTGATCTGTGATGAATAAGATCCAGCCAATGGAGAAATCAATCTATGACGAAAAACACCCCGATCGTGTTTTGTGATTTTGACGGTACGATAACCGCCAGAGAGAGCCTGGAGGAGGTTCTGAAGAAATTTAATCCGGATGCTTATGACACGATGATGGCCCGGCTCAAAAACCAGGAAGTTACCATCCGGGACGGCGTGCGGATAATGGTGGAAGGGATTTTATCCTCCCGTTATCCGGATATCCTTGCGTTTGTCAGGCAAATTCCGATTCGGCCGGGATTTGACGAACTGCTGGATTTTCTGGATGCCCTCGGGATACCGTTTGTCGTTTTATCCGGCGGACTGCGCGGCATGGTGGAAGCCCGGCTCGGCCCGAGGGTCAGCCGGATCCACCGCATTATTGCGGCTGACATCGATGTCGGCTACCCTTATCTCCGGGTTTTTTCAAACTATGAAAGCGAAACCGAACTCGTCGCCAAAGCTGAGGTAATGAAAACGTTTTCATATACGAAATCGATTGTTATCGGCGACGGCATCACGGATATCCGGATGGCCATACACGGGAGCCTGGTATTTGCCAGGAATTCATTGGCTGCCCATCTGGATCAGGAAGGTATTAAATACCGCCCGTGGTCGGATTTTTTCGATATTTGCGATGAACTGGACAAGCTGTTATGAGGACAATTCATGCCCGTCAGTTTTTTTTTCGATAATCATCCGCCGATATGGCATACCGGCGCATGACCTGCTGCAGGGCCTGACGCTCCATTCCGCATATTTTTGCCGCCCGTGTCACATTTCCCCCGGTTTCAGCCAGAAGATCCCCGATGTAGCTCCGGTTAAAGGTTTTTAGGAGTTTTTCTTTGGCTGTTTTATAGGGAAGCCCCTGGAAATCCGGGATATCGGACCAGGCGGCACTGTTTTTAAGAGATCCTTTCTGTCGAATGTCTTCGGGACTAACCGTATCGGAGGGCGAAAACAATATGCTTTGCACGATCAGGTTTTCGAGTTCACGCACGTTTCCTTCCCATTGGCACTGCTGGAAAAAGGCCATCAATTCCGGGGAAAGAATTTTTTCCGGTTTGTTTAGTCGTTTGCGGTGTTTTTCAAACAAATGGTTGGCAATGAGCGGGATATCCTCGGGCCGCTTACGCAGCGGAGGAATCTCAATGGGCAGGACATTTAAGCGATAATAAAAATCTTCGCGGAAAAGTCCGGTCCGGATTTTTTGTTTAAGATCCTGGTTGGTCGAGGCGATAATCCGCACATCCACTTTTACGGTCCGGGTATCGCCCAGAGGCTTGATCTCCTTTTCCTGAAGCACCCGAAGCAGCTTGGTCTGAATCGTGGGGCTGACATCCCCGATTTCATCCAGAAAAATTGAGCCCCCGTCTGCCTGTTGGAAAAGTCCGGTTTTGTTTTGCGTTGCATGCGTGAATGCGCCTTTTTTATATCCGAACAGCTCGCTTTCCAGGATCTGTTCAGGAACCGTGGGGCAGTTGACGGAAATGAATTCATTTTTCCGCCGCAGACTCAGTTTGTGCACTGCGCGACTGGCAAGATCCTTGCCCGTTCCGGATTCGCCTGTGATCAGAACGGTAAAATCTGTCGCCGCAACCATTTGAATGGTTTCAAAGACTCGCTGCATGGCAGTACTCTCACCGACCATTCCATAAAACCCCTCCCTGCCTGTATCACTGCTTTTTTTCAGACGCCGGTTTTCCGCCAACAGGCTGCTGCGTTCAAGGGCTTTTTCCAGTCGAAGAAGCAGGGCTTCATGGTCAAACGGCTTGGTAATAAAGTCATAAGCACCCTGTTTCATGGCATAGACCGCGGTATCAATCGTGCCATAGCCGGTCATCATGATAACCGTGAGATCCGGCCATTTTCGCTTGATCAGCTCCAACAGCTCAAGTCCGTCCATTTCCGGCATTTTGATATCGATCAAGGCCAGATCAATATGGGAATCGGACAAGGTTCGGAGCGCGGATTCAGCTGATGATGCAGTGGACAGCCGGCAGTTCAAATCTGCTGACAGACTTCGTTTGAGCATTTCAAGCATGTCCGGTTCGTCGTCAACAATCAGGATTTCAGTCTTGGACATGGTTTCATACCTCGGCATAATAGAGAATGTTTGCCGGTAATATTACCCGGAATTCCGTTCCGCCGGAAGGGTCGCTTTCAACCTCAATGTCCCCCCCGTGGCTTTTGATAATCCCGTAGCTTACCGCCAATCCCAGACCCGTGCCTTCGCCGGTTGGCTTGGTGGTAAAGAAGGGATCAAAAATTCGCTTAAGATGCCTGGGATCAATGCCGTAGCCGTTGTCCCGGACTATAATCCGCACCAGGCTCTTTTGCGAATCGTAACTGGTAAGAATGGCGATCCAGCCCTTATCCCCCACAGCGTGACGGGCGTTCATCACGAGATTGATGAGTACCTGTTTGATCTTTTTCTCATCAATCCGCAGGCGGGGGACATCCTCTGCATAATCTGTCCGGATGTCAATTTCCGCCTTTTTTGAACGGTGCTCAAGAAACAGAAGAGCGTCGTCGATGACTTCATGAATATTGACATCCGCTGCCTTGGGCTTTGACCGGCGGGCGAAATTCAGGAGGTCCTCCACGATGGTCTTGCAGTTTCCGGCGTGTTTTAAAATGGTTTTCAGGTCGCTGTGTCGCTGGGTACCCTCGGTTTCACCTCTCATTGGTGTTTTCCTTCAGGTTTATCAGGGCTCTGTTTTTGATCGCTCAGCTGGCTAAACCCCATATAAAGAAAGAACAGACCGGGAACGCAAAGCAGGTGGTCAAGTTTGAGCATGTAATAGAGCGGGCCGAGCCAGGCGAAGCCCTCAGGCGTTTCCAGACGGAGCTGCCAGGGTCCGGTCCGTGCGACGGCAACCAGTTTAAACTGCTCATCCAGTAAATGGACAAAAAAGGCATCA
>JAGYOT010000200.1 GCA_018399455.1 Desulfobacterales bacterium | reverse complement strand
GCGGCATTTTAAGAAGCTCTGTGTATAACGTAGGCGGCCAGACGAGAGAGGTGACTTTTTCATTTCCTATTAGCCCCAAAGCCTCAAACGGATCCACGCCATAAGTAAAATGAGTCGTTGCCCCGGCTTTTGCAGCAGCTACGAATATGGACGAGGCACCTATGTGGTAGAGAGGGATGTTCATCATGCTGATATCCTTTTCTTCAAACCACGCACCGGCAGAAGGCGGACAAATAAAATTGGCGGTCTGGGAGAAGTAACTGCTGTTGCTTATCAGGGCGCCTTTGGGGGCGCCCGTTGTTCCACTGGTATAAATGATAGAGGCCACGTCGTCGCCGTTAATAATGACATCCGGTTCCTCTTCGGAATGTTTTTCTGAAAACAAATCATCCGCATCGATCCATCCCTTTGGCAGATCGACGCCGGCAAGGTTTATTAAACTATATTTCTGCACAGTTTTCAGCTCATCCGAAACCTCATTCACGGCGTCCAGAAAAGCACTTTCCACAAAAAAGACCTTCGCATCCGAGTGATTGACCTGGTATATGATTTCATGGCCCCGGAGAAGAAAATTGACAGGGGCATACCAAACGCCCGTCTTGAAGCAGGCGCACATGATAATAACCATCTGGTGGCAGTTTTGAGACATAATCGCCAGGGCATCGCCTTTTTGAAGCCCCAACGCCTGTAAGGCATGGGCCGCGCGATTAACCGCTCGATTGAATTCATTATAAGTGAATTTGTGATCGCGGAATGTCAGAGCCGTTTTTTCCGGAAGTCTCTTTGCCGACCTTTTGAAAAAATCTCCGGCTGCCTGACGAGCCATAAAATTGTACGCGAGTCTGCCTTTTTCATCCATCATTCCCCCCTTTACATGCAGATGAAGCTTGGTTTTGGGTTACATACGGGCGATCCCGAAGGTGTTGCTTCGAACCTCGCGAACACGTGTTTCCCGGCAGATGTCCAGGACAAAGGCCAGTATGCTTCGGGTATCCCGAGGGTCAATCAAACCATCGTCCCAGAGACGTGCGGTATTGGCCAGGGCATGAGAGCGTTCTTCCATGGCGGAACGGGTATCGGCTTCGATTTGATTCAAATGGGTTTCATCAACTTTACCGGATTTTTCCATTCGGGCGCAAGCCACCTGGCGCAACACGCTTCCAGCCTGTGCGGGGCCCATGACTGAGACAACGCTGTGCGGCCAGGCAAAGACGAAATCCGGATTCATTCCCCGGCCGCACATGGCATAGTTGCCAGCCCCGTATGAGCCCCCCACGATAACGGAAATTTTTGGAACGGTGCTGTTGGTTACTGCCTGGATCATTTTGGAGCCGTGTTTGATGATTCCCAGTCGTTCGGGTTCGGTCCCGACTAAAAAGCCGGTTGTATTGTGGAGAAAAACAAGCGGTGTCCCCGACTGATCGCAAAGCTGCATAAACTGTGCGGCTTTTGCGGCGCCCTGGGCGGTGATTGGGGCGTTATTGCCGAGAACGCCGCAGGCGTGCCCATGGATTTCGATAAAAGCGCAGACCGTGCCTTCGTCAAACTCCCTTTTGAAGTCCATAAGATCGGAACCGTCAGCGATGCGGGCCATTAATTCACGGCAGTCATAGGGAAGTTTGGGGTCTGCCGGAACAATGCCGATAAGCTCTTCAGGCGGAAATAGCGGGGCTTTGAACGCTTTTGACGGCAGAACAGGCAGGTCCTTGTCCCACTGCAGCCTGGCGACGATTTCCCTGACGATGCGGATTCCGTCTGCATCGTTTTCCGCCAGGTAGTCGGAAACACCGGAGATTTCACAATGAAGCTCCGCTCCCCCGATCTCCTCGTCGGTTGCAATCTCCCCGGTCGCTGCTTTGAGCAGGGGCGGTCCTGCCAGATAAACCGTCGATTGACGCCTTATCATCACAATATAGTCCGACAGGCCCGGCTGGTAGGCCCCACCGGCTGTAGCACTTCCGTGAACGACGGTGATCTGAGGAATACCGGCGGCGGAGAGACGCGCCTGATTGGCAAACATTTCACCTGTGAAGCCGAATATATCCCCCATCTCGGTGAGATCACCGCCTCCGCTCTGGGCCAGGACAATAAGGGGCATCTTTTTGTTCAGCGCAAGCATTTGCATGCGTTTTCGTTTTTCAATCCCAAAGCGCGAAATACTGCCGCCTTTGGTAAGAAAATCGTCCACATAAATGGCGCAGCGGGTTTTTTTGACATAGCCGATGCCGGCAATGCAAGTCCCGCCGGCAGTGACCCCGTTGGTATCCTTGCCCTGCATGTAGCCGGCAAGGGAATACAGTTCCAGAAACGGCGCCCCGGGATCAATCAGAAGGTTTAATCGCTGCCGCGGACTGATGTATCCTTTTTTCCGATAAGAGGCAATTTTGGCCTCGGCGGTTTCCATAACGCGGCGCTCAATGTCATGGAACTCCCTGACGCCTGCTGCCATGTGTTCTTTATTGGCCTGAAATTCAGAAGAGTTCGGGTTGATCCGGGATTCGAATAGGGGCATTGCCTGGTTCCTTTGGGCCAACCGGTCCGGTTATTCCTGGTAAAGATTGGTATACTCGTTTCGGATAATGTGTTTTTTCAGTTTACCCGTCGAGGTCTTCGGCAGCTCTTTTACAAAAACAATTTTTTTGGGAACCTCAAATTTTCCCAGCTCGTTCCGGCAAAGCGCCATGATTTCATCCTCGGTTATCTCCTGGCCGGGAGCAGGCTCAACGAACGCGGTCACCGCTTCAATCCATTTTTCGTGGGGCAGGCCCACGACACAGACCCCGGCCACCCTGGGATCTGAGAGAATAGCCCTTTCCACCTTGATTGAGGGGACATTTTCGCCGCCTGTCTTGATCATATCCTTTTTGCGATCCACAAAGGCGAGCAGGTTGTCATCATCAAAATATCCCAAATCGCCGGAGTGGTGCCATCCATGCATTCTGCTGGTTTCGGTGGCTTCGGGATTCTTGAGATAGCCGTTCATAACAGCCGGTCCCCGCCAGACGATCTCTCCGACCTGATTTTTGGAAAGCAGGTTCCCGTTATCATCCATGACTGCGGTATCCAGGGTCAGGGCCGACTCTCCCCAGAAATTGCCGCTTTTTTCCAGCTGCCACTCGGGCCGGAATGTGTTTGTGGAAGGAAAGCATTCGGTCTGGCCGGTGCCCAGAAGGAAGTCCGCTCCAAAAACATTGATCCCTTCAGACAAGGTCCGCTGGTCCATGGGCGTCATGGCATAAATACACTTTTTGACGGTTGAAAGATCTGTTTCCTTGATCCGGGGATGGTCCAGAAGCGCCCTGTACATCGCCGGAAGACAGAAGAGAACCTGAATTTTTTCCTCTTCAATGGTTTTCAGCATGGCGCCGGGTTCAAACGCGCGCATGAGCACCACCTGGCCTCCCACATGCAGACAAGTGGTGGTGAAGGTCTGCTGGGCGCAGTGAAACAGGGGCAGGAGATTTAAATGATGAATCTTTCTGGGTAGATCGAATTCAATGGCGTTGGTCAGGGACATGATGAACACACTGAGGTGGGAGACCATCACACCTTTGGGGTCTGCCGTGGTTCCGCTGGTGTATAAGATTTCAAAGGTATCCCGGTCATTGATCACAACATCCTCGACCTCATCCTCGGACTGACCGTGAAGCAGATCATTAAAGTCCGTATAGGTGTCGGGAAATGCAGTATCTGTTACCGGGAGTGCAATTTTTTGTTTTATTCCCGAAAGGCTCTCTACGGCCTGGTCAGCCAGGGGCGCCAGCTGATCGTCTGCGATAAGCGCTCCTGCTTCCGCATGATCCAGGATATAGGTGATTTGTTTGGGCGACAGCCCGGGATTGACGGGAACGGCGACAAAACCGCCCTTGGCGCACCCATAGACGGCGATCAGGAATTCGATTGAATTCAAGCACAGCAAGGCGATGCGATCTCCTTTTTGAAAGCCCTTTTCACGCATGCCCCGAACAAACTGGTTGAGCCTTCCGTTCAACTCCTTATAGGTAAGGCCGATTTTATTGTCTCCCCTGAGTTGAGCCACAGCGGTCTGATCTCCCGAGATGGCGGCGCGTCTGCGGAAAATATCGCCTACGGCAACCCGTTGAATCAAATTGTCTCTGATGTCATTGTCCATTTTGCCCTCCCTTTGCTTGAATGGTTTGTGGTGATTCATAAATTCGGTTTATGACTACCCGTAGGAAAGCCCCCGCTTGATAATTTCGTCTGCAATCACTATCCGTCGAATCTCAGACGTGCCCGCCCCGATTTCGTAGAGCTTCGCATCCCGATAAAAACGATTGATTGCAAATTCAGTGGTATATCCGTAGCCTCCGTGGATCTGAACCGCCTGATCGACCGTCCTGCACGCGGTTTCTGCGGCAAAGAGGATAGACGCTGCCGCCATTTTATGAATATGGGTGCCCTTACCGCCCTCGGTGGTTTTATCGGCCATGGCTGCTGTCCGGTAGACCAGGCTTCTCGAGGCTTCAATCTCCGTATACATATCCGCCAGTTTGGCCTTGATTAACTGAAATTCACAAATCGGCCTTTGAAACTGCGTTCGCTTCCTGGAATACTGCAAGGCATGTTCCAGTGCCCCTTCTGCGAGACCCAGCGCCAGGCCAGCATAAATGGTCCGTTCAATGTCCAGGCCGTTCATCATTACCCGGATGCCAGCGTTTTCCTCACCTACCAGGTTTTCGACAGGGACCCTGCAATTATCAAAGGCCAGCTCCGCGGTCGTGGAGCCTCTGTTTCCCATTTTTTCGATTTTTCCGGATACAGAGAATCCAGGGAATGCTTTTTCCACCA